>NZ_JBHWBW010000024.1:16935-33640 GCF_042735675.1 Kitasatospora sp. NPDC059571 | reverse complement strand
CCCCGCGCGCGCCGGGGCCGGGGGGGGGGGGGGGGGCGCCGCCCCCCCCCCCCCCCGCGGCCGGTGCCCCGGCTTCGGCAGAGGCCCCGGCCGTGCCCGCCCGCCGGCCGGTCGGGAACGCCGACGGGGCGGCGTAGGCCGACGCGCTGTCGGTGTACGCCGCCCCGGAGGCGGTTGGGGATGCGGGAGGCGGCCCGCGCTGTCACGGCGGCTACTTCGGGTCTCGGTTGAAGGTCGAGGTCGACCAGAAGTAGCCGAGCACCGTGAGGCCCAGGCACCAGGCCACGGCGAGCCACCCGTTGTGGCCGATCTCGCCGCCGAGCAGCAGGCCCCGCAGGGTCTCGATGGCGGGGGTGAACGGCTGGTACTCCGCGATCGGCCGGAACCAGCCGGGCATCGAGTGCACCGGGACGAACGCGCTGGAGAGGAGCGGCAGCAGGATCAGCGGCATCGCGTTGTTGCTGGCGGCCTCGGCGCTCGGGCTGACCAGGCCCATGCCGACGGCGATCCAGGTGAACGCGGTGGCGAAGAGCACGAGCAGCCCGAACGCGGCCAGCCACTCCACGACGCCGGCACCGGTGGACCGGAAGCCGATGGCCACGGCGACGGCGCCCACCAGGACGACGCTCATGACCGACTGCAGCACACTGCCCACGACGTGTCCGACGAGGATCGAGGGACGGTGGATCGCCATCGTGCGGAAGCGGGCGATGATGCCCTCGGTCATGTCGTTGGAGACGGACACCGCGGTGCCGACCACGGTGCTGCCGATGGTCATCAGCAGCAGGCCCGGGACGACGTACGCGATGTAGGCGGAGCGGTTCGGTGCACCGCCGATCCCCGAGCTCATCGTGTCACCGAAGATGTAGACGAAGAGCAGCAGCATCATGATCGGTGTGAGCAGCAGGTTCAGGGTGAGGGACGGATAGCGGCGCGCGTGCAGGAGATTGCGGCGCAGCATCGTGGACGAGTCGCGCACGGCGAGGGAAAGGGAGCTCATCGGAGCGCCTCCTTGGACTGGTGGGGGATGCCGGTGCCGCCGGTCAGGGCGAAGAACACGTCGTCGAGGTCGGGGGTGTGCACGGTCAGCTCGTCCGCCTCGATGCCGGCCGTGTCCAGCCGGTCGAGGACGGAGCGCAGCGCGCGCTGGCTGCCGTCGCCGGGGATCTGCAGGGCCAGTGCCTCGTCGTCCCGGGCGGCCTCGTCCAGGGCGAGGCCGGCGCGCCGGTAGGCCTCCGGGTCGGTGAAGCGCAGCCGGACGTGTCCGCCGGGGACCAGCCGCTTCAGCTCCTGGGCGGTGCCCTCGGCGGCGATCGTGCCGTCGTTGAGCACGGCGATCCGGTCGGCGAGTTCGTCGGCCTCCTCCAGGTACTGGGTGGTGAGGAAGACGGTGACGCCGTCGGAGACCAGCTCGCGGATGATCCGCCACATGGTGTGCCGGGAACGCGGGTCGAGGCCGGTGGTCGGCTCGTCGAGGAAGATGATCCGCGGGCCGCCGACCAGGGTCATGGCGATGTCCAGACGGCGCTTCATGCCGCCGGAGTAGGTGGAGGCGGGCTTCTTCGCCGCCTCCACCAGGTCGAAGCGCTCCAGCAGTTCGGCGGCGGTGCGGCGGCCCTCGCTGCGGGGGAGGTGGTGCAGGTCCGCCATGAGGAGCATGTTCTCCTCGCCGGTGATCAGGCCGTCGACCGCGGAGAACTGGCCGGTGACGCCGATCGCGGCGCGCACGGCCTGCGGGGCGGCGGTCAGGCTGTGGCCGCCGACCCGGATCTCGCCGGTGCCCGGGTCGGCGGAGACGAGGGTGGAGAGGATCTTGACGGCGGTGGTCTTGCCGGCGCCGTTCGGGCCGAGCAGGGCGAAGATCGTCCCTTCGGGGACGGCCAGGTCGACACCGTCGAGGACGACCTTGTCGCCGTAGGACTTGCGCAGTCCGTTCGCCGCGATGGCCAGGTTGGTCATGATCGGTGCTCCTCAGAGGCTGCGGGCGGCGATGTCGCCGTAGGCGGTGGTCGCGTGGATGGTCAGGTCGGGGGTGCCCTCGGTGTTCTTCAGGGCGTTATGGATCCGGCCGTGGGTGGTGCCGGCGTCCAGGGAGGCGGAGACCCCGTTCGCGGCGTGGACCGACACGTCGCCGGCCTGGGTGCGCAGGACGACCGTGCCGCGGACGGCCTCGGCGATCCGGATGTGGCCCTTGGCGGTGCTGATCTCCGCGGAGCCGGCCAGCCGGCCGACCGTGACGTCGCCGGAGACGGTGGTGAGGCGGACGCTGTCGGCCTCGTCGAGCCTGATCGCGCCGTGCGCGCCCTCGAAGGCGACGGCGCCGAACTGTCCGACGGCGCGGAACTCGACGCCGGCGGCCTTCGCCTCGATGCGCGAGCCGGCGGGCAGGTGGACCGTCACCTCGACGGATCCGGAGCTGCCGAAGTACTGGTTCCTCGCCGAGGTCGTGATCCGCAGGACGCCGTCGCGGTACTCGACCGCGGTCTGCTCGGCCGCCTTCACGTCGCGGCCCTTCGAGGCGTCCGCGGGCAGTACCTCGACCGTGGTGTCGGCCCGGTCGGCGGCGACGAGGCGGATGCGTCCGGCGGGGATGTCGAGAACGGTGGAGATCGGGGTGGGGGTGTCGAAGGTGTCCATGGTGCTCTCCTCGTGCATCTGCTGTTTCTGACTCTGGAAACGCTACGTTGCGTTCATGAATCCCTCAAGCGATGTGTTGCGATGAGTCGGTATCAGTGCAGGTGAAGGCTGGAAAATCGTTGCAACCGGTATAGATCTAATGCAACGTCAGGCGCGTTGCGCGTTGCAATGGGTGAGGAGTGAACGCTATGCTTGAGGGCGTAACGGACGAACGAAGGGAGACCGTGATGCCGGGAGGCAGGCTCACCCAGCAGGAGCGCCAGCAGATCGCCGCAGGGGTGGCCGACGGACTCGCCTACGCGGAGATCGCCAGGCGCCTCGACCGCCCCACCTCGACGGTCACGCGCGAGGTGATGCGCAACGGCGGCCCCGGCGCCTACCGTGCCGACCTGGCCCACCGGGCCACCGAACGACGCACCCACCAGCGCAGGCAGGCGGCGCCCCAGGGGCCGCAGGCGTCCCCGCAGACCCAGGGGCGGGACGCCGAGGCGGTGCGCGAGTACGAGGAGACGTTCACCACCCTCCTCATGCAGTCGGGGCTGCCCAAGATGATGTCCCGGGTGCTGACCTGCCTCTACACCACCGACGCGGGCAGCCTCACCGCGTCCGAGCTCGTGCAGCACCTCCAGGTCAGCCCCGCGTCCGTCTCCAAGGCGATCACCTTCCTCGAGAACCAGGGCCTCGTCCGCCGGGAGCGGGACGAGCGTCGCCGCGAGCGCTACGTCGTCGACAACGACGTCTGGTACCAGTCGATGATCGCCAGTGCGCGGTCCAACGCCCAGCTCTCCGAGACCGCGCGAAAGGGCGTCGGCATCCTCGGCGCCGACTCCCCGGCCGCCGCCCGCCTGGAGAACATCGCGCGCTTCCTCGACTTCGTCGGGGAGAGCATCACCCGTGCCGCGGAGCAGGCCCGCGAGGTCCTCTACACCAAGCCCGATGCGGCCTCGGGCGGTGCTGCCGGGCCGAGTTCGGAGCGCTGACCGCCGCCCGGCCGTCCCGTGTCCGGCCCGGCCGGTGCGTCCGTCACCTGATCGGCCCGCGCCGCCGGGGCACCCCCGCGGGGGCGCGGCTAGCGTCGGGCCATGACGGTACAGGACATGCCACGTGGGACGGTCCGTGTTCGCCCGCCGCAGGAGATCGGTGCGGCGATGGAGGCGGCCAACGCCGAGCCGGCCTGCACGGGCCGGTTCGGACGCGGGGTCCTCGGTGCGCTGCGGTGGGCACTCGGCGGCCAGGTGGCGGCGCCCGTCACCGCGGCGGCCCCGCTGGACGCCGCCGGCCCCACCGTCCCGCACCTGCTGGACGAGCTGGGGGCCGCCCGCGCGTGCGCGGGCCCCGGCGGCCGGCGGGTCGATCCGGAGTACGCCCGCGGGGTGTCCGAGGCGCTGGCCTGGGTCTGCGGGGAGCGCGACCGGCCACCGGGCGACGGCCCCGCGCGCTGACGGACGGCCCCGCGCGGGAGGCGGCACCCGCCCCGATCGTTCGATGCGCAAGCGGTGCACACCCCGCCGGGCCCGCCCGGGACGGAGAGTGGGAGGAGTTCCACCGACACACCCGGGCCGGACCGGCTCCGGGAGGAGCAGGTGATACGCCCGTGCGCACCGTCGAACCCCTGACGGACCGGCCGCCCCGGCCCGCCCGTAGGGCACTGCTCGGCCAGACCTGGCGGCACGTCCTGTTCGTCCACTGGCCGGTCAACCCGGCGGCCGTGGCGCCGCTGCTGCCGCGCGGGGTGCGGCCCGACGTCCGGAACGGCACCAGCTGGGTCGGACTGGTCCCGTTCACCATGGAGCGACTCGGGCCGGTCCGGCTCGGGGGCGTCCCCTACCTGGGCACCTTCACCGAGGTGAACGTGCGGCTCTACTCCGTGGACGCCGCCGGACGGCGCGGCGTGGTCTTCCGGACCCTCGCCTGCTCGCGGCTGCTGCCGGTGCTGGCCGCCCGGGCGGCGCTGCGCCTGCCGTACCGCTGGGCGTCCGCGCGGCTCATCGTGACCGGGCACACCATGGCGGTGGCCGCCCGCGACCGCCGGCCCGGGGGCCGTGCGACGACCACCGTCCTCACCGCGCGGATCGGCCCGCGGATCGAACACCCCGGCCCGCTCGCCACCTTCCTCACCGCCCGCTGGGGCCTGCACGTCGACTGGTACGGGCGCACGCTCTACCTCCCCGCCGACCACCCGCCGTGGCCCCTGCACCACGCCGAACTGACCTTCCTCGCGGACCGGTTCGTGGCCGACGCAGGTATCCGGGTGACCCCGCCCGCGATCAGCGTGCTCTACTCGCCGGGAGTGCCGGTCCGCTTCGGCCCGGCACTGCCCTGCCCGGTGCCCTGCTGAGCCCGGCGGCGCACGTCGAACGTCCGCGTGTGGCACAAGTCCGCCAGTGCGGGCGGCGGAGCGGCTGCTCCCGCCCGTCCGTAGCCGCCGGAGGGCGGTCCGTGTGCGGACAGCAGGCGGGGCCACGGGCCCGGCCCCGGACGGTGGTGTCCGGCCGGTGCCGGGCGGGCCGACACGGCGTGCGGACCTCCCCACCGGCGCCGGGCCGCGGTGGTGATCACCATTCGGCAACGGCCGTGCGCACGGTGTGAGTACGTCGGTACGGTCGGGCGCCTCATCACACCGAACCAGGGGAGACCATGCGCCCGAGCACCGCCCGCACCCTCGCCGCCGCACTCGTGACCCTGACCACCGCCTGCGCCGGCCCGTCCGTCGGGGCCGGGTCGGCCGGCGCGGCACCCGCGGCCGCCGACGGTTCGGAGACCTCCGCTACCCCGGACGCCCAGACCATCACCCGGCAGCTCACCACCAAGGGACTGCCGGTCAAACTGACCGTCACCTACGACGCGACGACCGACCCCGACGGGCAGCTCGGCAAGCCGCACCAGTACGTCAGCAGGACCGCCTTCGACGACACCCGCGTCGCCGACAGCCCGAAGGCCAAGGAGGACGCGACCGGGCACCGGCGGGACAGCATCTCCTACGGCGGCACCGTCGAGGTGTTCGCCAGTGCGGACGACGCCGCCTCCGCCGGACCGGCCGGACCGGACTACACGTACCGGCACGGGGCCGTCGTCGTCCGGGTGTCCCACCTGCTCACCCCGGACCAGGCCAGGGCGTACGAGACCGCGCTGGCGGACTGACCCTCCGGCAGACCCGGCCGGCCGGACAACCGTTGCGGAGCGGGCGCTCGGCCGGAGGCGTCGGCCCCCGAGGCCCGCATAGGCTGGCCGGTCCCATCCGACGCACCGCGACGAGGACCGGCCCATGCGCAGCAGCACCACGATCCGCCTGATAGAGCCCGCCGATGCCGCCCCGATCGCCGCGCACAGGGCGCGGGACATCGAGGCCTTCCGGCGGTGGGAACCGGCCCGGCCCGCCGACTTCCTCACCCCGGAGGGTCAGGCGGAGCGGATCGACCGCCTCCTGGCCGGACACCGGGCCGGCACGGTCTGGCCGGGCGTGGTGCTCGCCGACGACCGGGTGATCGGGCAGGTCACCGTCGGAGGCATCCTGCCGCAGCCGCACCTGCGCCGCGGCTCCCTCGGGTACTGGATCGCCGGCGTCGCCCAGAACCAGGGGCACGCCGGGCGCGCCGTCGGGCTCGCCCTCGAGGTCATGACGGACGAACTCCGCCTGCACCGCGCGGAGGCGTCCACCAACCTGGAGAACCTGCCCTCGCAACGGGTGCTGCGCCGCAACGGGTTCAGCCCGTACGGCGTCGCGCACTCCGCGATCCTGCTCGACGGGAGCTGGCGGGACGGGCTGCTGTGGGAGCGGATCCTGGGTGACTGACCGCTCGTTGACGACGAGGGGTCAGTGAACCTGCCGCCCGCGCCCCGGAAGGCCGGCTGTCGAGCGGAGGGCTGCCGTCCGGCGGCGGGGGAGCGGTGTGCTTTGCTGGCGGGCGGTGTGCCCGGGCCGATCGGGCACCGCCGGGCACGATCGGACGGAGGGCCGCGGTGGCGCAGCCGGGGAGCACGGGGCACCTGGCGGTCGGACGCCCGGTCGTCATCGGGACGGCCGGGGCCGTCGGGGCCTTCGGATCCGGTGCGGGGCGGGCGGAGGCACCGGTGCCGCCGGCCCTGCGGCCGGTGGTGTCCCGGGCCGCACGTGCGGAGGACGGAGCCTGCCGGCACCTGCTGGTGTGGCGGGCGGGACCGGGCTGGCGGATGGTCAGCAGTGCCGTCCTCGGCGGTGGCATCGGCGCGCGCGGATGGGTGCTCAACGCCCAGGTCCGCCCCGGATACGCCCGTCTCGACCCCGACCGCCACCTGGCAGAGCTGGCCGAGGCCGAGGGGCTGACCGGGCCCGGTGTCGGGCTGATGACGGCGGCCGAGGTCGATGCCTGCACCTGGGCCGAGGACGGCGGCGTCACCGCGGCCGTGACCACCGGCATCGGAGTCCCGACCTGGGCAGCCGCCCCCGGACCGGCCGAGCCCGGGGGTCCCTACGTCCCCGGCACCATCAACATCCTGGCGGTCGTCCCGGCACCGGTGGCCGACGCCGGTCTGGTCAACCTGCTCGCCACGGCGACCGAGGCGAAGGTCCAGGCCCTCCTCGACGCCGGCTACTCCTGCTCCGGGACGCCGTCCGACGCCGTCTGCATCGCCGTCCGGGCCCCGGGCCCGGGAGACGACGCACCGGCGGACCCCTTCGGCGGACCTCGTTCCCGCTGGGGCTCCCGACTCGCCCGCGCCGTGCACCGGGCCGTCCTGGAGGGCGCCGAACTCGACCGCACCCGCCGAGCCGCCGGCCCCACCGCACCGCACCCCGCCCCGCGCCCGGAGTGCCGCCGCCCGGACGTCCTGCACCAGGGTGTCCGGTAGCGTCGGGACGGTCTCGTCCGTGCGGGGAGGATGCCGGGGTCGGGCCCGACGGTCCCGCGGGCCCCGATGCACCGTCAGAACTGCACGGTCGCGGTGCGCGACTCCGATCGGGCCGTCCGGACGGGTTCGCGCCCGGTGCGGCGGTCACCGAGCCGTCCGGCCAGGCCGACGGCGGCCACCGCCAGGCCGAGTCCGGCTGCGAACACCATCACTGCCAGAGCGAGCAGTCCTGCTATCACCGTCGTCCTCCGCCTTCCGTGCCGGGCCGGCCTCGACGCCCGCCCTTGCGGAGCGGCGTCTGCCCACCGGCCCGACGCCCACGCCCCGGCCGGCCCATCCGAATCGGCCCGGGCACGGGACGCCGGGTCGGCCGGGGGAGGACGGTCTGCGGGTCAGACGCCGGTGGTGCCGTCGACCAGTTCGCGGATGATGTCGAGGTGGCCGTTGTGCCGGGCCGTCTCCTCGGTCAGGTGGAGCAGGATCCAGCGGAGGTCGACGGGCCCGCCGTCGCCCCGCGGCCGCTTCGCCACGGTGTCCAGGTCGTGGGCCGCGACCAGCTCGCGGTAGCGGGCGGAGGCGGCCTCGTAGTCGGCGAGCAGGTCGGCGATCGGGATCTCGACGGCGATCCGCATCTCCCGGTCCGGATCCTCCTCCGTCCAGGGTCCCTCGTCCTCCTGGCCGAGGAAGACCACCTCGAACCACCAGTACTCGACCCAGCGGAGATGGCTGATCAGACCGGAGACGGTCATCAGCGGGGAGCCGGGCAGGGGCGAACGCCGGGCGTTCTCCTCGGAGATGCCCTCGCACTTGGCGCGCGCGGTGGCGCGGGCGTAGTCGAGGAAGGTGGTGAGCTGGGTCAGGTCGTCCAGGGATGCCGGGGTATCGGTTCGTGTTGTCATCGGTCCGAATGGTGTCCTCCCCGGCGCCGCCTGTCGAGCGGTTTTGGCAGGTTGCGGGCAACTCGCCCGAGGGCACGGCCCGATCGGGGCGGCCCCGGCCGCGCGCCGCGTAGGTGAGTACGCGTACTCACGACACCGGTCACCGGAGCGGGAGAGGGTGATCCGGTGACAGCACGAATCGAACGGCGCCCCGGTCCGGGCCCGGCCCTGCTGCTGGCCGGGGCCGAACTCGCCGCCCTGGCACTGATCGGCCTGGCGTGGGCGGCCTCCTATCTGTCGTGGGACCCGCAGAGCTACGGCGATCCGCCCGGCCCTTACCTGCGCAAGGCCGCAGTGGCCGCGGCATGCGCCGTGGTTGCCGCGGTGGTGGCCGCCGTGCGGCGGGTCCGTGCCGTCGCCGTCGGCCAGGCGGTGACGGTCGCCTTGATCGGCCTGCTCATGGCGGGGGCGTACTCCGTCGGGGAGAACACCTACCGCAACTCGTACCGCGACGCCTGCCACGCGGGCCTGGGCTGCGCCGACGCCGACCGCCCGCCCGGCGGGTGAGCGGTGGTCGGGCGGACTTCCTCCCCGCGGAGACCATGACTGCTGCTGCGTCAGGTTGCCGACGGGGTACGGGGCGTGGACCGGGCGTTGCCGAGCTCCGCGATCTCCACGGCCAGGAACGGAAGGCGGCGGCCCGGTCGGCGGACGTGATCTGCTGTCGCTCGGGAGTCCGTGCCGACGTGCCGGCGTCCAGCAGGTCGGATAGGCCGAGGTGGTGCCGGTGACCGTCCGCGGGGGAACCGGTGCTCCGGCCTCCCGCCCGGCGGCGGTCAGGCCGGGGAGCCCGGGTCCTGGCTGGTGGAGCGACGGCCGGACGGCTGCGGCGTGCCGGCCTCGGGCGGGGTGGGGCCGGTCTCGGTGCGCATGTCCTGGGTGCCGATGACGGAGAGCAGTTCCAGCTGGGCGCTGCCGGGTGTGCCGGGCGGCGCCGTGAACCAGAGCAGGCGCTGGCGGCCGTCCTCGCTGAAGAGGGTGTGGCAGTCGAGTTCGACGACGCCCAGCACGGGGTGGACGATCCGCTTGTGGTCGACCCGGCGCAGGGCCACGTCGTGGACCTCCCACAGGGCGGCGAACTCCGGACTGCGCCGCAGCAGCACGGCCACCATCCGGGCGACCTCGGTGTCACGGCCGCGGCGGGCGGCGACCGCCCGGAGGTCGGCGACGAAGACCCGGGAGTGGTGGGGGTGGTCGTCGGGCGGGTAGATCGCGCGGGCCGCCGGATCGGTGAACCAGCGGTACACGAAACTGGCCGCCGGGCCGCGTCCCGCCGGCGGCGCGCCGAGGAGGGCGGCCCCCAGGTCGTTCTGCACGAGCGTCTCGTGCAGGTCGGTGATGATTCGGGCAGGGGTGGTCGCCAGTCGGTCCAGCAGGCCGAGCATGGCCGGTTCGGCGAGCGCGGACGATCCGCGGGAGGCAGCCGGCAGCGGCCGGTCGGCGAGGTAGAAGAGGTGGTCGCGCTCGTCCCCGTTGAGACGCAGCGCCCGGGCGAGCGCGGCCAGGGTCTGCGCCGAGGGCTGGACCCCCTGCCCGCGTTCGAGCTCGGTGTAGTAGTCCGCCGACAGGCCGGCGAGCTGGGCGACCTCCTCGCGGCGCAGCCCCGGCACCCGGCGGCGGGGTCCGGTGGGCAGGCCGACGTCGGCCGGGCGGACGCGGTCGCGCCGGGACCTCAGGAACGCGGCGAGCTCGGGAAGGTTCACGCCTCCCATCGTGGCGCGCGCGGCCGGCCGGAGCCAGGGGGTGGCGACCCCCGGGTGGGCACAGCCCTGGTTGCGGACGCCGTACGGGCCGATGGTGGAGGTACGGCGGAACGGACGGGGTCACCGCGGCCCGGTGCCGCACCCGCGCCCCGCCGCCGTACGCAGTCCTCCATCCCTCGGTCCCACGTCCTCAGGAGTTCCCATGTCCCTCCCCGAACCGGCGGACCTCGGCGCCGTGCCCGGACCCGATGCGGCGGACGGCCGCGGCACGCCCGGCACCGGTGCCGACGCTCTGCGCGTCGCCATCGTCACCGGCGGCTCCCGGGGCATCGGCCGGCAGACGGTGAGCCGGCTGGCCGCCGACGGGTTCGCCGTGGTGGTCGGCTACGCCGGCAGCCGCGAGGCGGCCGAGCAGGCGGTCAAGGAGGTCACCGCGGCCGGCGGCCGTGCGGTGGCGGTCCGGGCCGACGTCGCCGACGAGCAGGAGGCCGCCGCACTGTTCGCGACCGCCGAGTCCGCCTTCGGCGGCGTGGACGTGGTCGTGCACGCCGCCGGCCGGATGCACCTGTCGCCGGTCGCCGAGCTCGACCTGGCCGAGCTCGACGCGATGCACCGCACCAACATCCGCGGGACCTTCGTCATCGCCCAGCAGGCGGCCCGCACCGTGCGCCCCGGAGGCGCGATCATCACCTTCTCCACCTCCGTGCTGGGCCTGGCCTTCCCCGGCTACGCCGCCTATACCGCCAGCAAGGGCGCCGTCGAGGCGGTCACGCTGATTCTCGCCCGCGAGCTGCGCGGCCGGGACGTCACGGTGAACACCGTCGCCCCCGGCCCGACCGCCACCGACCTCTTCCTGGACGGCAAGGACGAGCAGACGGTGGCCCGGCTGGCCGCCCAGCCGCCGCTGGAACGGCTCGGCACCCCCGAGGACATCGCCGAGGTCGTCGCCTTCCTCGCCTCGCCGGCCGGCCACTGGGTCAACGGCCAGGTCGTCCGTGCCAACGGCGGCATCGTCTGACCGGCGCACCACCGCGCCCTCCCCGCCCCGACGTCCGGCACCGACCCCGGACGGCCACCGCACAGAGAGAAGAGACCGTGCCCTTCGCGAACTTCAAGATCCCGGCGCAGACCCTCACCGAGCAGCAGAAGGAGCAGATCATCACCCGTACCACCGAGCTGTACGTCGAGATCTACGGCGAGCGCGCCCGCGCCACCACCATGGTGCTGGTCGAGGAGGTCGCCGACGGCGGCTGGGGCATCGGCGGCGACGTCCTGACCCTGGCCCGGCTCCAGCAGCCGACGGGGGACTGAACCGCCGCCCCGCGGCCGCCGGCGGGAGGACGGGCGGGATCCGCTCGCAGTGAACGGCCGTGTGCGGCCGATCGGACGCGGACAGGCTGTCCGGTATGAAGATCCTCCTGCTCGGCGGCTCGAAGTTCCTCGGCCGCGCCTACGCTGCAGAAGCCCTGTCCCGCGGTCACCAGGTCACCACCTTCAACCGCGGGGTCAGCGGCGCCGACCTCGACGGCGCCGAGGCGGTGCGCGGCGACCGGACCCGCCCGGAAGACCTGGAGCGCCTGGTCGACGGACGGCGCTGGGACGCCGTCGTCGACACCTCGGGCCAGCAGCCGTACGACGTGGCGCAGACCGCCCGGCTGCTCCGCGACCGCGCCGGGCACTACAGCTTCGTCTCCTCCGTCCACGCCTTCGCCGACTGGCCGGCCGGGCCCGTCGACGAGAGCTCCACGACCCTCGACTGCCCGGCGGACGCTCCGCCGGACCAGCCGTTCGCCAATGCGCTCAAGGCGGGCTGCGAGCGCGCCGTGCTCGACCGGTTCGGCGAGCGCTCCTCCCTCCTCAACTGCGGGCTGCTCTACGGCCCGTACGAACCGATCGGACGACTTCCCTGGTGGCTGGAGCGGATCGCCCGGGGCGGCCGGGTGCTCGCGCCCGGCGACCCCGACCGGCCGATGCAGCTCATCGACGCCAGGGACTTCGCTGCCTTCGGGCTCGACCTGATCGACCGGGGGCTGACCGGGCGCTTCGTCACCACCGCGCCGATCGGCGCAACCAGCTACGGCGAGTTCCTGGACGCCTGTGTCCGGGCCACCGGATCGGACGCCGAACTGGTCTGGACGGACGACGCCACCCTGCTCGCCGCCGATGTCCAGCCCTGGACGGAACTGCCGCTCTGGACCCCGGACCAGCCGGACTGGCAGGGGACCTGGCGGGCCGACAGCTCCCGGGCGGGCGCCGCCGGGCTGCGCTGCCGCCCGGTCGCCGAGACCGTCGCCGACACCTGGGCCTGGCTGCGCAACGGCGGTTCGTCCAAGGTCAGTTACACCCAGGGGCTGACCGGGATCCCGATCGGGATCGAGGCCGGCAAGGAGCAGCGGATCCTGGCCGGCTGAGCCCCGGGGGCGCCGGACGGCCCCCGCCCGCCGCGGGCACCGGGCGGGGGAGCCGCCTCTCCCCGGATGCCCGCCGCGCAATCAGCGGGCGCGGACGGCGTCGGCCCGGTTCTGCAGGTCGTGCAGAACGCTCTCCGGATTCTGCGTCGCCAGGCCGGTGCTCTTCTTGATCTCGGCCGAGATCGCATCCCATCGGGTGTCGCCCAGCGGGTAGAAGGTGGCCTGCGGGAGCAGGGCGAGGAATGGCTCGAGATCCCGGTGCCGTCCGCTGGTCGTCATGCTCAGCAGGGCGTCATGGGTCACCGGCATCAGGTTGTAGGTCTCGTCGAACTTCACCGTGTTCTCGCTCGAATACACGAAGTCGAGGAACCGCTTGATCTCCTTGCGGTGCCCGCCCTGCTTGAACGCCATCATCCAGTCCGCGACACCGAGCGTGGATTTCAGCGGCCCGGCCCGCCCGGGAATCGGCACGATTCCGTAGTCGATTCCGCCGTCCTTGGACAGCTGGATGAGCGACGGGTGACCGTTCAGCATTGCGATCCTCCCGGCGGCGAAGTCCGCGAACGCGGTCTTCCGGTCGGTGCGCGCGGGGTCGGCGAAGGTCAGCCCGGGATCGACGAGGTTGTTCTTGAGCCAGGTGAAGGTCTCGATGTTCTGCGCGCTGTCGAGCGCGTAGCGCCCCGACTGGTCGGTGAATCCGCCGTCGTTCCCGAGCTCCCAGATCATCGTCTCGGCCTGGGCCTCCTCCGGGCCGAGCGGCAGGGCGTACGGAATGGTGCCCGGTGCCTTGGCCTTGATGAGGAGCGCGTCGCCGCGCAGCTCGTCCCAGGTGGCGGGGGGCTGGGAGATGCCGGCCCGGCGGAAGACCGCCTTGTTGTAGAAGAAGGCGCGCGCGGAGGAGACGAAGGGGATGCCGTACTGGACTCCCTCGACCTGGCCCGCCTTGGCGAAGCTGTCCAGGAAGTCCGCCTGGGTCCCGATCGACAGGACGTCCGACGCCTTGTACAGCAGGTTGTCCGCGACCTTGTCGGCATATCCGCCGGTCTGCAGGACATCCGGGACGGCGCCGCTCCTGATCATTTCCTTGACCTGGCCGTCGATGTCGTTCCAGTTCACCACCCGGGCGTCGACCTTGATGTCGGGATTGGCGGCGGTGAAGGCCGCGGTCACCTCGTCCCAGTAGTGCTTGGAGCTGTTCGACTGCTTGTCGCCGTAATCGGCGGCGACGAGCTTCAGGGTGACCGTTCCTGCGGACCCGATACCGGCCGCCGAGCACGCCGAGAGGGTCAAGGCACAGGTGACGGCCGTGGCTAAGGCGCGCAGCGCATGTCGTTCCATGGGGAGTTCGCCTTCGAGTGGTGCCGCGCACGCGGCAGGGAAGCGGAAAGGGGATGCTGAACGGCAGCCGAAACCCCGCGGGTTTCGGCCGGGTGTCAGGAGGCGGTCGACCGCTCGCATTCCTGGTCGAGGGCAGCGGTCAAGCGGCGAATGGGCGAAATTCTTGACCAGGCGGGGCGCGGAACTCCAGTGCGGTTACCGAATCGTTGCCGCCCGTCACGCTCCGCTCCCGGCGCCCGGCGCGGACCGCGTCGGCCACGGGCCGGACGCCCGCCGGGTCGTGGGCATGCGACGGACCGTCAGAAGCTCCTTCGACGCCCGGTGGTGGTTGCCCGGACCGGTACGGACCGTGGCAGGCCTACGCGTTGGTACGTCTCGACGGTCCCGGGCCGGCACCGCGACGGTGGCTTCCGATCCGATCCGATCCGGACGACCGGCCCGGCCTGCGGGGAGTCGGCTACTGTCTGCGGGTGACCGAGAGCGAGACGCCGCCGACGGAATCCGACGACCCGGTGGCAGCGGAGTGGAGGCGGATCAGGGAGATGGACCGGCAGTACATCAACAAGGAACTGGTGGAGGCGGCCTACGCCGATCCCGTCCTTGCGCGGCTGTTCCCCCTGGTCAGTCACTGCTCACTGCAGTTCAGCCGGTGCACCCGCTACCCCTGGTCGGGAGATCTGCCCTCGGTCTTCCCGTACGGCGGCGAGTTGTTCTACGTGGCCCTGGCCCTCGAACCGGGTGCCCCGCGGCGGGAGCGGATCGGCGGACCGGTCACGGCCGAACAGGCCGTAGAACTCCTCGCCCGGCACCTTCCTGCGGGGTGCGGTCCCGCCGTGGACGGCACGCCCGACGTGCTCGAACCGCTCGGCTGAGCACGGCCACGGGAATCGAGATCTTCGGCACACCGCCCGTAAGGCGGAGGACGTCGCCGTGCACGACCCGGCGGGCCCTGCTGAGGGCCTGTGCGGCAACGCCCGGGAGCTACGTGTGGTTCACGGGGGACTGGTGCCCCGTCCGGCGGGCGAGCGGTGCCCGGCGCCCGGCACGCGGGCAACGGGCCGCTGACCGACCCCTCGTCACCGTGCGGCGTGCCCTGCCCGGGAAGGCGTCAGCGCGGGTCGACGATCTCCGCGGCGAACACGGTGCTCAGCGGCTCGGGGCCGATGTACTGCTGGCAGTTGCAGGGCCGCGCCTCGTACTGGACCGGCTTGCGGTCGGCGTCCCAGGCGGTCGGGGCCTCGACCACCTCGTGGCACTTGCCCTGCTTGTCGTGCTTGGCGAGGTGGTGCGTGCAGCCGCAGACCGGCTCCGGGGGCCGGTTCGCGGCGTCCAGCGCGAGTTGGCGGCGCTCGGCGGCCTGGTGCAGTTCGAGCTTCCGCTCGTGACGGGTCTTCAGGGCCCGTCGGACGTTCTCACTGACCCAGCCCCCGCCGACCATCACGGCCGGAATCACCGCCCACAGCCAGCCACCCATGACCACGTTCCCCCTTGTTCGACCGAGTGCACAGCTTACGGTCTCCCGCCTGCGGGGGAGGACCGCCGGGCGGCCCGATCGGCAGTCGGCGGACGACGGCCGGGCGAGATGAGGGGGTCGGATTCTGCCGTTGTGGAGTGCGGCCGCGTGCGCCGGGGCGTACGCCGTGATCGGTGCACGTCACCGCGGTGCGGTGCCGTCCGGCGGGTGACTGGGTGGGCGGGTCCTTCGCGCGCCGCCGGGGCGGCGGCCCGGTGTGCGCGGGCGCGTGCTCCGGGCGCGCGTGTCCGGATCGGTTCGGTGGCACCGTGCGTGCGCCGACGATCGGGGCCGGGTTGTCCGGGGCCGCTGCTACACCGGGTCACGGGCGGGCCGGCACCGGGTCGGCAGCGCTCCTCGGGGAGGGGATCGTCATGGCGAGGAAGAACGGCGGAGGAGTCCACTGGGTGCGCGGCCACTACCGCCGGAATCCGGTGCCGCGGGTCAAGAAGTCGAGCCTGTGGCTGGTCGCCGCAGTGGGAGCGGTGCTGTGGTGGATCGCCCCGTCCGGCGACGGCGGTGCCACGGCGCCGGCCGGCACGCCGAGCGCCCCTGCCACGGCGCCGGCCCGGGTCGGCCACTGATGCCCCGGCGCCGGCCCTGGTGGCGGCGGCTGCTGCCGCGTACGCCCCGCGACCGGGTCGCCGCCGGGATCGTCGCCGTGGTCGCCCTGACGGCGGCGATGGACGCCGTGAAGGCGGTGGCGCGGATGCTCGCCGCAGCCTGGCCGGTCCTGCTCGTCCTCGTGCTGCTCGCGTCCGCCGCCGCCGCCCACCGGCTGCGACGGGCGGTGGTCCGCCGGCGCGAGGCGGCGGAGCGGGCGTCCCGGCTGTGCCTGCCACTGGCGCGGATCGACGCGATGACCGACCGCGAGTTCGAGTTCGCCGCCCGCGACCTGCTGCTGCGCGACGGCTGCAGCAAGGCCCGGCAGGTCGGCCGCCAGGGCGACCAGGCCGCCGACGTCATCGCCCACCACCCCCGGTACGGGCGGATCGTCGTGCAGTGCAAGCACACCCGGGTCGGCGGGAAGGTCGGGGCCCAGGTCATGTACCAGGTCAAGGGCACCGCGGGCCCCGCCCACCGCGCCGACGTGGCCGTCGTCGTCACCAACGGGGCCCTCACCCGCGACGCCGCCGCCTGGGGCGACACCCACCGCGTCCACTGGATCGACCGCGACCGGCTGCGCCGCTGGGCCGAGGAGGGGACCGCGTTCGGGGACCTGCTGGGCCTGCCCGCCGCCCGTCGCGGCCCGCTCGCCGCGCGGCCGGCCGCCGAGGCCCGGCCGGCCCGCTGACGGAACGCCGTCGGAGCTCGACTGGATGGAGCACCCGCCCGATC
>NZ_JBHWBW010000024.1:0-16925 GCF_042735675.1 Kitasatospora sp. NPDC059571 | reverse complement strand
CGACCCCCCGTGTGCGCTGCATGGTTTGGAGACCCCCCCCCATCGGTGGGCGCCCCGCGCGCGGGGGGGCCCCCACCGGCCTGCGCAGAAGCCGGTTGCCACCGGCGGCGGCCTGCGATGGAATCACCTCGGCTCACGAGTGACCGCCACCGGGCCGCAACCGTCCGCCGCTCGGCGGCGCACCGCACACAGGAGACTGCCTTGGCCGACAGCAGCCACGGATTCGTCCGGGACCGGCGCGGATGCCTCCACTGGGGCCCGCACGGCGCCGCGGGACTCCTGCTGCGCCACGGAGGCCGGTACCTGCTCCAGCGCCGCTCCTGGCGGGTCCACCACGGCCGCACCTGGAGCATTCCCGGCGGCGCGCTGCGCGCCGGCGAGAGCCCGTGGGACGGGGCCCGCCGGGAGTTCGCCGAGGAGACCGGCACCCTTCCGGCCCTCCGTCACCTCGCCACCTTCGTCGACGACCACGGCGGCTGGGCCTACCACACCGTCATCGCCGAGATCGCCGAGCCGCTCCACCTGAGCCGCGGCGACGGCGAGGGCGCCGCCTACCGGTGGTGCACCCCCGCCGAGATCGGCACGCTGCGCCTCCACCCCGGCTTCGCCGCGACCTGGCCGCAGTTGGCCGCGTTGGCCGCGTCGGCCGCCGAAGCGGACGACCCCGGGCGAGCGGCTCCGGGTCACCCGGGGTAGCGGGGCCTGCGGAGCACCGACGCGAACCGGCGGGCACCCGACGCGAGGCGTGCTGCCGTGCACGCGAGGCTTTGCCAAACGGTCGACCACTTCGTCCTCCCGGCCGCGTAGCGTTTCGCCGTACCCGCTTCCGCGGGTCGGGGCGGGGGCCGGGACGTCCGGCCCCGGGGGAGGGGTGTGCGGTGAGTGCGGTTGATCTGGTGGGGACCGCGGCCGGTCTGACGCAGGCGTGGAACTCACGCAGGCTGGGCCGGGTGGCGGCGGCCGACGTGAAGGTGCTGCGGATGGACGGGCTCCCGCTCGCGGCGGAGAGCCACCGGGAGGACGAGGCGCTGCTGGTGGTGGACGGCCGGCTGGAGCTGGAGGTGGACGGTCGTCAGGTGACGGTACGGGCCGGCGAACTGTACCTGGTGCCGGCGGGTGCCCTGCACGCCGTGCGCCCCGGCAGCCACGGCACCCTGGTCATCGTGGAGCCCGCCGCCACCTGACCGGGCCGGCTACCGGGCCGAGAAGGGGCCACGTTCAGGCGGGTCCGGGCGGGGCTCCTGGCCGGCGTGGACCTGGTCGAACCAGACGTCGCCGGTGAACGGTTCGGCCGGTCCCTTGCCGGTGGGCCGCCGGCAGGGGCGGACGGGCTCAGCCTCGGTCCTTGAAGTCGACCGGGCTGCGGCTCGTCCGCAGCGGCAGCCAGTCGGGCCACCAGGGCGGGCGTCCGTCCGGGCAGAGCGCATGGACGTACCTGCCGCCCTCCGGGCCGACGTTCATCACCAGGTCGGCACCGAACGCGCCCCCGAGGACGAGCAGCCCCGCCGCGACGGCGGCCGCCACCCTGATCCGGAGCGCGTGAGTGCCGAAGTACCGCCAGGCGATGTGGAAGCCGACGGGGAAGCCGGCCACCTCGGCTGCGAGATAGAGGGGTGCGGTGCCGATGAGGGCGGTCCGTGCGGAATCGGCGGCCTGCACGGCCTCGCCCGAGGACATGCCCGTGCAGTACGCCCAGGAGTCGGTGATGATCGCACCGGCCGCGGTCGTGGCCGCGACGCCCAGCACCACCCCGGCGGCGATCGGCAGGCAGCCGATCAGAACGCTGTGGTCCCGTTCCCGGGGGAGTGGTGGGGTCGGCACGGACGTTCTCTGCACGGGAACCTTCCGGTCGCTCGGCTTCTCGGTACTGCGGACGTGCGCGGGACGCGGGCCGGTTCCCGGTCCTGGCGCCCGCTCGGCCGGCCGCCGCACCAATCTGCCTCGCCACCTGTCGGAGGCCGGGTGCACCATGGGCGTGACGGACGGGGGCCGGAGGACGGGGGAAGAACGGTGGGTGACGGGGGATCACGGGGACGGCGGCACGCGCGGGTGGCGGCCTGGACGGTCATGGCGCTGCTCGCACCGGGGGCGGCAGCGCTCCTCGGCCGGCAGCTCTGGCCCTGGGGCGGGACGGGGATGACGACGGGCCGATGGGCGGCCGACCTGGGGCTGGCGGCCCTCGCGGTCGGGCTGGCCGCGGCCCTGGACCTGGGGCCCTTCCGGGGCAGGGACGGCCACGAGGCCCGCATGTACGTCGGGTTCGCGGCGTCCACGGTGCTCGGTCTGGCCCTCACCCTGTGGCCGGCCCACAGCGCCGTCCTGGTCTGGGAGTCGCTGCACACACCGACGGTCCCGGTCACCGCCGAGGTGACCGGGTGCTCCACCTACTACTACGGGGACGAGGGCAACACCAAGGGCTACCGCTGCACCTACCACTGGGAGTTCCGGGGACAGCCCCGCGAGCAGGTGCGCAACGCCGCGGCGCTGTACCCGGACGGCCGGCACCTGCAGCTCCGGATGGGACCCAACACCGGAGTCCTCATCGACGACAACGACTGGCCGTTCCTCGTCCGGCTGGTGGTCGCCTGCGGATTCCTGTGCCTGTTCCTCACCCAGCTGGTGCTCGGGGTGACCGGGCTGCCGCAGTGGCTGCGCCAGGTCCGTTCCGGGCCGCCGGTCCCGGCACCCCCGGCGGACGATGCCGCACCCCCGGCGGACGACACGAGTCCGCGCGAGGAACACCCGGCGGCCGATGTGTCCGCCGTCCGCGATATCAACGACATCGGCACCCCGCAGGACCGCGTCGGACCCGGCGCCTGACAGGGTGACACCGGCCCACCCGCGGCGGCCGTCCGCTGACCGCAGACCTCTGTCCGACCCCCTGGGAGTACGCACTCGTGACCGCCGAACCGGACCCCTCGCCCAGCCCGGCCCCCGCGCCGCCCCCGCGCGCCACCGACTTCAGCACGGCACGGCTGGAGGCCTTCAGCGACGGCGTGTTCGCCATCGCCATCACCCTCCTCGTGCTGGACCTGAACGTCCCGGAGCCCGACGCCCTGGACGGCCAGTCCCTGCGGCACGCCCTCGCGCACCAGTGGCCCGCCTACTTCGCCTACCTCGTCAGCTTCCTCGTCATCGGCATCATCTGGATCAACCACCACGCCATGTGCGCGCTCGCCCGCAGGGTCGACCGCCGCACCCTGTTCGCCAATCTCTTCCTGCTGCTGACCGTGTCCGTCATCCCGTTCCCCACCCGCCTGCTCGCCACCTACCTCACCGCCGGCCACGGCGACTCCCACACGGCGGCCGCGATCTACGCCGCCACCATGGTCGCCATGGGGCTGGCCTTCTCGCTGCTCTTCCTCGCCTTCACCCGCGACGCCCGCAACCTGCACGCCCCGATCCCGCCGGAGGCGCTGCGCTCCGCGATGCGCCGCTTCGGCATCGGCGGCCTCTGCTACACCGCGACGATCGCCCTCGCCTACATCAGCCCGGTCGCGATGCTCGCGACCCATGCCCTGCTCGCCGTCTACTACTGCTTCGACCAGCTGGCCCCGGCCCGCGCCCGCGCCTGATCGCCGGAGGCAGCCCGGGCACGCACGGGTCGGCCGGCTGCCGGTCGGCTGCCGGTCGGCCAGGAGGAGGCCGGCCGGCCTGCGTGACATGTTCCAGCGCCAAGGGGCCGCCCGGCATCCCCGTTCCGGGTTGCGCTGCTGATGGGCCGTCACCTCTTGACGGGCGGGCCCGTCCGGGACAGGGGATGCCGGTCCGGGTGCGGTCGGGCGGCGCGACCTCCCCTCCCTCGGGGAGTCTCCTCCACTCGTCACCGACTCCCCCGGAGCGATCTTCCGTGTCCAGACTTCTGCACCGCCTCGCCGCCTGCGCGACAGGCGCGGCCCTGGCCCTCGCAGGCCCGTTCGCCTCCGGCGCGCACGCCGACGCCCAGGCCGCCGCGAACCTCGCGACCAACCCGGGCTTCGAGATCCCCGCGCTGCCCCTGGACGACTGGGGTGCCATCCCCGGCTGGCAGTGCACGGCGGGCGAGGCCGCCCTCGGCAGCGCCGCCCGCAGCGGCGGCTCGGCCCTCGCCGTCACCCCGTCCGGCCCCGACTCCACCGGGCGCTGCGAGCAGGTCCTCGGCGTGCGGCCCGGCACCACCTACACCGTCTCCGCCTGGGTGCGCGGCGCCTACGTCTTCCTCGGCGCCGAGGGCACCGGACACGACGTCGCGCCCGCCTGGACCCCGGACACCCGTGGCGAATGGCGACAGCTCACCACCTCCTTCACCACCGGCACGGCCACCACCTCCGTCCGCCTCTACCTCCACGGCTGGTACGGCCAGGGCGCGTACGCCGCCGACGACGTCCGGGTGGACGGCCCCGCACCGGCCCCGGCCCGCGCCCTGTGGAACGTCCCCACCACCGACCCGGTCGTCTTCATCACCACGGACGACGGCTGGCAGCGCACACCCGAGGCGGCCGCCCTCATCGCCGACCGGAAAGTGCCCGTCACCGCCTTCCCGCTGCCGATGCCGCTCGGCTTCGACCCCGACTGGTTCCGCAGCGTGACCGCCGTCCCCGGCTCCTCCGTCCAGGACCACAGCGTCTCGCACCGGGACCTCACCACCCTGAGCGCCGAGGAGCAGCAGGCGGAGATCTGCGGCGGCCGCGACGCCGTGCTGCGCCGCACCGGCACCGCACCGAAGGTGTTCCGGCCGCCGTACCTCGCCTGGAACGCCGACACCCTGCAGGCGGCCGCCAACTGCGGCATCGGCACCGTCATGACCGCCACCGCCGACTTCAGCCGGGGTGCGTCCACCGTGTACCACGGCGGGCCGCTGCGCCCCGGCGACGTGGTGCTGCTGCACTTCACCGACACCCTCGCCGACGACCTGGCGCGGGCCCTGGCCGCCGCGGACGCGGCCGGTCTGCGGCCCGCCGGACTCGCCGACTACCTCTCCTGAGCCGTCCATTTCTCCTGACCCGTCGGCGGACAGGGCTCAGCGGTGTGGCCTCAGCGGTGTTGCTGCGGCGGTCAGGCCTCAGCCGTCGGTCGTGGCCGGTCGGGGCCGCGGTAGGGCAGGGTCTGGCTGTAGACGACGCTGGTGGTGGTGCTGCCGAAGCCGGCCAGTTCGTCCATGAGGATCTCCAGGTGCCCCATCGAGGTCGCGGCCACCTTCAGCGTGTAGCAGTCGTCGCCGGTGGTGCGCAGGCACTCCAGGATCTCCCGCCGCTCGGCGAGCAGCCGGCGCAGCGGCTGGTGGTGGTTGCCCGGGTATTTCAGCCGGACGACGGCGAGCACGGGGTAGCCGACCTTCGCCAGGTCGACCACGGCGCGGTACCCGGAGATGACGCCGAGCGTCTCCAGCTGCCGCACCCGCTCCGTGGTGGCCGACGGGCTGAGGTTGACGCGCCGCCCCAGCTCGCTGAGCGAGATCCGGGCCTCCTGCTGCAACTGGCCGATGATCGCCCAGTCGACGTCGTCGAGATTCACGGTCATGGTGCGAATCTACCGGGAAAGTCGCGGGAGAAGGCTCTGCCCGCCGGGAGAAGTCCGTTCAGAATCCACGATCGCCGAGATAGCCTCGGATCATGCAACTTGGCGTCAACGTCCCGAACTTCGGCCCCGGCACCGATCCCGGCGTGCTCCGCGAGTGGGCGCGGACGGTGGAGGGTCTCGGCTTCGACCTCCTCATGGTGTCGGACCACGTGGCCGTCACCCCGGACGTGGCCGAGCGGTACCCGGAGCCGTTCTACGAGCCGTTCACCACGCTGTCCTGGCTGGCCGGCCTGACCACCAGGGTGCGGCTGGGCACGACCGTCCTCGTGCTGCCGTACCGCCATCCGCTGCTCGTGGCCCGGATGGCCGCCGATCTCCAACTGCTCAGCGGCGGCCGACTGGTGCTCGGAGTGGGTGTCGGCTGGGCACGGCAGGAGTTCGAGGCCCTCGGCGTGCCGTTCACCGCGCGAGGCAGGCTCACCGACGAGTGCCTGGCCGTCCTCCGCGAGGCCCGGGGGACGGGGGCCGCGGGCGGGTCCGCCCCGGTACCGATCTGGGTGGGCGGCAACAGTGATGCGGCGATCCGACGCACCGTCAGGTTCGGCGATGCCTGGCACCCGCTGCGGGTGACCGTACCCTGGCTCCGGTCGGCCCTCGCGGAGCACGCGCTGCCGGCGCTCGCGCCCCGCATCGCCCTGCGGGTGACCGCCGGGCCGGTCGACGGCCCCGAGCGGCTCGCCGGCGTGGGCAGCATCGAACAGATCGTCGACGACCTCGACCAGCTCCGCCGGCTCGGTGCCGACACTGTCGTGCTCGACCCCTACCACGGGGACCCGGAGGAGACCCGCCGGTCCCGTACGGCCTGGCAGGCCCTCACCGATGTTGCCGCACACTGGAGGAAAGCACCGTGATCACCCCCGCCGACGAGGCCCTGCTGCGGCGCGCGATCGCCATCGCGGCCCACGCCGTCACCCTGGGCGACGCGCCGTACGGCTCCCTGCTGGCCGGTCCGGACGGCGAGATCCTGGTCGAGGCCCACAACACGGTGCGGCGCGACAACGACATCACCGCCCACCCGGAACTGAAGCTCGCCCGCTGGGCGGCCCGCGAACTCGACGGGCCCACGGCGGCCCGGACCACCATGTACACCAGCTGCCAGCCGTGCGGCATGTGCGCCGGCGGCATCGTCCGCTCCGGTCTCGGCCGCGTCGTCCACGCCCTCTCCACCGAGCAACTCGTCGAACTCAACCCGCAGTCGGGCGCCTGGCCGACCGTGCCCCAGGACGGCCCGGCCCTGTTCGACGAGGCACGCGCGCCGATCGAGGCCTACTACCGGCCCTGACCGGCGATCGGCCGCGGCGTCGGGTCCCCGCCGGCGCGCCTGGAGCGCGACGCCGCCGGGCAGCAGCCCGTGCTCATCGCGGTAGGCGGCGTGCACTGGAACTAGGACCGAGCCTGCCGTGCTGCCATGGTCACGTACGGCGGTCAAGCCGGTCCGGGTCACGGGTCTGTCCCGCCGGTCGGCGTCGGGTTCCTGTGATGTGGGTTGCGGTGTGATCCGGCGTCAGGGCAGGTCGGGGGCGGGGTGCGGCACGGCACGGCGGGCCCGGCTCGGGTTGCTTGCGGCCGTTCATGTCACAGCCGTGTCCTGGGGGCGGGCCGAGCGGAACGGCTCGGCCGGGCCGGCGGTCCTGGACTTCGGAAACCCGCTCGCACCGAGCACCGCCGCCCCGCCCGGAGGAATCACCATGCGCGTCCGCAAGCTCGCCTTTGCCGCCCTGGCCGTCACCGCCGCCCTCTCGCTCACCGCCTGCCAGGACGACGGGACGAGCACCGCCGCGGGTGCCCCGACCGCGCCCACCGGCGCCTCCCCCAGCGGGGGCCCGACCTCCGGCGGTCCTGCGTCGGGCGGTTCGGCGAAGGCCGGCACGCCGACCACCGCCGCGCCGGCCGGTTCCACCGGGTCCGGGAAGCCCGCCAAGTGCCGGACCGCGGACCTCGCCATCACCGCCGCCGACCGCACCATCAGCGGCGACGCCGACAACACCGTCGTGGTCGAGCTGAAGAACCACAGCGGCAAGGACTGCACGCTCGCCGGGTACGCGGGCGTCGACCTGAAGACCTCCGCGGGTACGCTGTCCGCGAAGCGCTCCGGTGAGCCGGTCATCGCGGGCGTCGTGAAGAACGGCAAGTCGACGTACTTCGGTATCAGTTACCCGGCGAACACCTCGGGCGGCTCCGGCGTCCGGATCACCGGCCTGGTGGTGACCCCGCCGGACGAGACCCACTCGGTCACCCTGCCCTGGCCGGGCGCCGGCTCGCTGCCCGTCACGGACGGCAGCGGATCCCCGGTGAGGATCGGCCCGATGGGCAGCGCCGGCCAGGGCGAGTGATCGCGGGCACCCCGGCGGTGCCAGGCCTTCGGGGGCGGCCCTCCGCCGGCAGCCGGTCGGCGCCAGGCCGGCACCAGCAGACTCGGTCGGGTGCAGCCGGGGGTGCGGCGCTGCTGGGCCGCCCTCGGCCTCCAGAGCGCCGCCGGCCACGTCGCGGTGCTCGACGACGTCGTACGGGACTACCAGGCGTGTCTCAAAGGCCGTCAGGGTCCGACTTCGGGGAACGGGCTACGGTCCTCCAGCTCCAGTTGAAAGACTGTTCGGATGGACAATCCAACGAATCTGCGGCACGAGACGACGCATGATTGGGCGATCGCCGTGGACGGCGACCATCTCGCACGCATTCGCCGCGAGCCGGCCACGTTCACCCCCGGCGGCTTGCAACACCTGGTTCTTGAGGTCATCGCCTATGCGGCTGACGAAGCGGAGGCCAACAACGGCGGGCGGTGCGTTGTCACCTTCCACCGCGATGGCTCGGTGTCTGTGTGCGACGACGGTCGCGGTACCGCCACTCGTGTCGACGACCGTGGCCGCGTGGTGAAGAAGCCGGTCATGTCGACGAAGGACCTGCGGTTCTTCGACTCTCCCGACGCGCAGCTACTTCCCGACGGGTATCCACGCCGTGGTATCTCCGTCGTCGCAGCACTGAGCGAGTGGCTCGTCCATACCAACCGCCGCCGCAACGGCGCCTGGACGCAGCGATACGAACACGGCGTGCCGGTCACCGACCTGGTACCCATCCCCGGCAGCGAAGAGACCGGGACGACGGTCCACTTCCGTCCGGACGGCAATGCAGGGGCCGACGGTGCACCCGTGGTCATCGATCCGGTGCACCTGGCTGCGGCGTGGGGAGCGCTTTCGGTCGAGGTCCGTTACGAGGCCGACTGAGCAGCGCGCCTGATCGGGCCAGGACGTGACCGCCGCCGGCTCCTTCGCTTCCCGGCCGACAGGGGCCTACCTGCGCCGACGGTGCGTTCCGCGGCCAGAGGGCGCATACCGGCCCCACCCCCACTGAGTGGAGCGAGTTCGAGGAGCACTTCGACACACGCAAGGCCGAGCTCGGCACCTGCGGCCGCCCGTACGCGAGCAGTTGCCAGGATCGTCTCCCGTGGGCCTGCAATCCTCGATGAGCTGCCAGAAGGCGTCCTCGTTGACCGTGCCGAGCATGGCGTGGGGCTGGGGCTCTGACAGAACTGCACCAGCCTCAGCTCTTGATCGCAGGGCGTTGGTGCAGCGAAGTATCAACGTCCGCCACGCGGAAGCCTTCGACATGCTCCTGGCGGGCATCACCGGCTCGCCCGCCAGGCCGCAGGCCGTCCTCGTGCAAAATCAGGACGGACGGCAGGAGATCTCCCCACCCCGTCTCACCGCGGTGCAGGCGCAGCAGGTGCCTGCGGCGGCGGCCGGCACCGCGGGATCGGCGTGTCGGTGACGCGGTCTACGCTCTCCGGTACCGACGACTTCCGGGAAGTGATCGAATGTCCTACGACGATGATGACGACGAGTACGAGTACATGCCCGCGGTGAGCACGGCCCTGGCCGATCCGTCGGAGGGCACGCGGACCCTCGACGGCTGGCGGATCGAGCGGCTCGGCCTCGTCCAGGGGGCCGCGGGGGACGGCACGATCTACGATCCGCTGGGGCCGGAGGGCGGGGGCTTTCCGATGCGGTCCGGCGGGACGCCCGTCTACCTGATCTCCCGTGAGACCGCACCCGGAGTTCCGGTGGCAGTACTGGTGCACCCCGGTGAGACCGTCCCGGTCCGGACGCAGGAGTGGGGCGACCGCGTCGCCACCCCGTCCGGCCTGGCCGTGGTGCACGCGAACCCGAGCAGTAGCTGGATCGAGCCGGGCACCGAGATGCTCAAGCGTGCCTGGGCCACCCTGCACGCACGTGCCGCCGAGGGCGACAGCTGGAGGCTGGAGAACCTCCGCGAGATGCTCCAGCGCGCCTCGGTGGACCCGGCCGACTGGCCGGTGGAGCCGGTCGAGGGCGACTTCGCGAACGACTGGCTGATGATCCCCGACGAGGACGGCACCGGCACGGTCCTGGGCGTCCTGGCCGACCCGGACGGCTCCAACACGACCGAGTGCCTGGACGCCGAGGGCAACACGGTGGCGATCCTGCTGACCTTCGACTAGACGGTGTCCTGGCGATCACGAGCGGGGCCGGATCATGAGGGCCGCGGGCAGTGACGCTCCCGAGGTGGGACATAGGCGCGTCTGTCGTACCTGGCGGCCACCGCGCGGACGTCCTTCAGCCGGTTGATCGCCCACTCGACGGTATCGCGCGCTTTTTGTACCGCTCCTTGTCGATACCGGGCGGCCGGCCACCGGTGCCGCCGCACCTCCGGCGACCGGCCGCCTCGTCGACCCTCTCCGGGACGGCATGCCGAATGCCTCGTTCCCGCAGGCAGGCACGGCTACGGCGATGGCCGGAGCCCCTTCAACTGATCGGCGGGGCAGTGTCCGGCTCCTGACCTGCAGTCAGGATCGTAGCTGCCGGAGAAGGCGGGAGCGAGCGTCGAAGATCGCTGGGTATAGTGCAGGCGCTCTGCCCCGATGACCCCGTCGCCGAGGAGGCCGCCCCATGGAACCCGTCACGCTGATCACCGGTGGCTCGACCGGAATCGGCGCCGCCACCGCCCGTGCCCTGCTCAAGCAGGGCCACCGCGTGGCCGTCACCGGACGCGACGCGGGCAAGCTGGCCGCCTTCGCCGCCACCGCGGGGGCGGGAGAGCGGCTGCTGACGATCACCGGCGACGCCGGCGAGGCGGATGACGTCGCCGCCGCCGTCCGCCACGTGCTGGACACCTGGGGCCGGCTGGACAACGTCATTGCCAACGCAGGATTCTCCCTGCCCGGCAACCTGGAGACCCACACCCCTGACGACATGCGCGCCATGATCCTCACCAACGTCCTGGGCCCCGCCCTGCTGATCCAGGAGACCCTGCCCCACCTGAGGACCTCCAAGGGCCGCATCGTGATCATCGGCTCGGTGGCCGGCGTCCGCCACACCCCCGGCAACCTCTACTCCGTCACCAAGTGGGCCGCCCACGCCCTCGCCGAGAACACCCGCCTCCTGGTCGGCCAGGACGGAGTCGGCGTCACCGTCGTCGCCCCCGGCATCGTGGACACCCCCTTCTGGCACGGCCGCGGCGGCACCCCCGAGGCAGCCGCCACGATGACCGCCGAGCAGATCGCGGACACCATCGTGTTCGCCATCAACCAGCCCGCGGGCGTGGACATCAACCACATCACGGTGCGGCCGACGGGGCAGGTTGGCTGAGGTGGACCTCCCAAAGGTCGTACGGGGAGGAGCCTTTGGCTCCGGCAGGCACTCTGGTCGGAGGTGACCTCCCCGTCCTCGTTCACCAGTCCCGGCCGGCGGTCAGCTCCTCCGCATCCGCGTCCGTGAACCCGTAGGCCGACGCGACCAAACCTCGAAGGGCCCGCTCAGAGCGTGACGGGGAGCGCGGTCAGGCTGCGGCTGCGCAGGGAGCGCAGTCGGGGCAGCGTTTCGGGCGGGGCGGCGAGGGCGAGGCGGGGGAAGCGGCGCAGGAGGGTGCCGACGGCGATCTCGTTCTCGGTGCGGGCGAGGGCGGCGCCGGGGCAGAAGTGCGGGCCGCGGCCGAAGGCGAGGTGGGGTGGGCCCTGGCGCCGGGGGTCGAAGGTGTCGGGGGCGGGGAAGGCCGCGGGGTCGCGGTTGGCTGCGGCCCAGGAGAGCCATACCCGGTCGCCGGTGGCGATCCGGCTGCCGGCGATGTCCAGGTCCTCGGTGGGGAAGCGGCGGACGGCCAGCAGGGCGGGCGGGTCCCGGCGCAGGACTTCCTCGGTGACCGCGCCGAGGGTGAGGTCCCCGGTGCGGACGGCCGCGAGGTGGTGGGGGTGGGTCAGCAGGGTCAGCACGGTCTCCGCGATGAGGCCCACCGTGTTGTGGTAGCCGGCGAAGAGCAACAGGAAGGCCGCGGCGAGGAGTTCGTGTTCGGCCAGTTGTCCGCTCGGCACGGCGGCGATGAGTTCGGAGAGCAGGTCGTCCGCGGGGGCCGCGCGCTTGTCCGCGATGAGGTCGGTCAGGAAGCCGTGCATGGCGCCCATGGCCTCGCGCGAGCGGGCGGGGGCCCCGGGGTCCGGCGAGAGCAGGGTGTCGGTCCAGGCCCGGAAGTCCACTCGGTGGGCGGCGGGGACGCCGAGGAGGTCGCAGATCACCGCCATCGACAGCGGGACTGCCAACTCGGCGACCAGGTCCGCCCGGCCGCGCTCCGCCAGCGGATCGAGGAGTGCGTCCACGCTCCGCTGGATCCCGCCCCGCAGCCCCGCGACCCGCCGCGGCCCGAGGGCTGCCGCCGCCTGCCGGCGCAGCCGGGCGTGGTCGGCGCCGTCGCTGTTGAGCAGATGTGCGTCGAGCTCCGGCGGCAGGGAGTCGCCGGCTGCGCCCCGGCTGCGGGCGTGGCGCTTGTCCAGGGCGAGGCGGGGGTCGGCCGCGGCGGCGCGGACCTGCTCGTAGCCGGTGACCAGCCAGAGCGGCTCGGCGTCGGGGGCCACGGCCCGGTGGACGGCGCCCTTGGCCCGCAGCGCGGCGCAGGCGCCGTACGGGTCGGCAGCGAACACTCCGTCAAGGTGTGTCGTCCGGAGCTCGGATGGCCGCACGGCCGGGGCCTCGCCTTCTGATGGATGGATCCCGGATCACCCTAATGGCGCGGCTGACGTGCCCCAACCGATGGCCCGGCCGATGGCCCGGGCCGACGGGCCGGGCCCTCGGCGGAGAGCCGAACGGGTGGACTCGCCGGAGTGCGCAGCGGACGGGGACCTCCGCCCGGAGGCCGGATGGTGACGTGGCCGTCTGAGTCCCCGCCCCAGAGGAGCGCCCCCCGCATGAGACCCTCCCCGTCCCGCCGCGCGTTCGCCAAAGCCCTGCTCGCGGCCTCCGCGCTGGCCCCGCTGACGGCGACCCACGCCGCGGCGGCGTACGCCACCCCGTCGGACCGGCACGGGGACGGCGGCCACCCGTCGGGCGGTCTCGACCCGGAGCTGGCCGCCCGGCTGGACGCGGCCGTTGCGGACGTCCGGCAGCAGGCGGGCATCCCGGGTGCCGTCGTCGGGCTGTGGATGCCGGGCCGGGGGAGCTACGTCCGTGCGACCGGGGTCGCCGACACCACCACCGGCCGGCCGATGAGCACCGATGTCTTCGTGCGGATCGGCAGCGAGACCAAGACCTTCACGGTCACGGCGCTGCTCGAACTCGTCGACGACCGTCGGATCCGGCTGGACGACCCGATCTCCGCCTATGTCCACGGCGTGCCCGACGGACGCCACATCACGCTGCGTCAGCTCGCCGGGATGCGCAGCGGCCTGTTCCCGTACACCGCAGACCCGGACTTCGCGAAGGCGCTGGAGAGCGATCCCAGCCGCTCGTTCACTCCGCGGGAGGTGCTCGCCTACGGCTTCAAGAACGAGAACACCTTCGCGCCGGGCGCGCAGTTCCAGTACTCCAACACCAATCTCGTGCTGCTCGGCCTGGTGATCGAGCGGGTCAGCGGCCGCGGCCTCGCCGACTTCATCCGGCAGCGGGTGCTGCGGCCGGCCCGTCTGCGGCACACGCTGTTCCCGGCCGGGGCGGAGTTCCCCGAGCCGCACCCGCGCGGCTACACCAACCAGACGCTGAGCGGCCAGGTCCAGGATGCCACGGACTGGAACCCGAGTTGGGCCTGGGCGGCCGGGGCGATGATCTCGGACCTGCACGACCTGCGCCACTGGGCCGAGGTCGTCGCCACCGGCGCGCTGCTCCGCCCGGAGACCCAGCGGGAGCGGCTCACGACACTGCCGACCGGCTTCCCCGGCACGAGCTACGGCCTGGGCATCTTCGAGACCGGCGGGTGGATCGGGCACAACGGCTCCATCCCGGGCTACGAGACGGTGACGGTCTACCTGCCCTCGCAGCGCGCCACCCTGGTGATCATGATCAACACGGACATCTCCGTTCAGGGCCAGGAGCCGTCCACGCTCCTCGCCCGGGCGATCACCGAGATCGCGACGCCCGACAACGTCTACGACGGCGCCGTCCCGCCGCGCTAGAACCACCGGCCACGGGCGGCCAGGAGGTCCCGCTGTGCCGGGGCCCCCGCCGCCCGTGGTGCCGAGTCCGGTCCGGGAGCCGGGGTCGGGTCGAGGGCGCGGGCGAGAGCGGGGGTTGCGCGGGCCGAGGTTGCGTTGCGGTCACGCACCGGCCGGTAGCCCTTGACCGTGTAACGGGGGGAATGCATACTCACTTCGCGTCGGTTAATCGATTAAACCGAGATGAAGCGGGGTGGAGGTCGCGATGGCCAGGGTGCGGATGTCCGATGTCGCGGCCGCTGCCGGTGTCTCGACCGCGACCGTGTCGATGGTGCTGAGCGGCGCGGGCACCGACCGGATCTCGCCGCAGACGCAGGCCCGGGTCCGTGCGGCCGCCGAGGCGATCGGGTACGCCCCCAACTCGGTTGCGCGCAGCCTGCGCACCCAGCGGACACGGATGATCGGACTGATCTCCGACACCATCGCCACCACCCCGTTCGCCGGCCGGATGCTGGCCGGCGCCAACGACGCCGCACGGGAGCACGGCTACCTCGTCGTCCTGGTCAACACCGACGACGACGAGGCGCAGGAGCAGCAGGCGATCCGGGCGCTGACCGGACAGCGGGTCGACGCGATGGTCTACGCCCGGATGTGGCACCGGGTGGTGAAGGTGCCGGCGGGCCTGCCGGCCGACACCGTGTTCCTCGACTGCCGTCCGGCGCAGGGTGGTTGGCCCGCCGTGGTGCCGGACGACCGGCAGGGCGGGGTGGCGGCGACGCGGGAGCTGGTGGCCGCCGGCCACCGGCGGATCGCCTACGTCGACGCGCCCGAGCAGGACGACGTGGTCGCCTCCCGGCTGCGCCACCAGGGCTACCTCCAGGTGCTCGCCGAGGCGGGGATCGCGCCCGATCCCGCGCTGCACGTGCGGGGCAGGACCGACGCCTGGGGCGGGCGGGCGGCCACCGCGGAACTGCTGGACCTGCCCGCGGAGCGCCGTCCGACCGCGGTCTTCTGCTTCAACGACCGGATGGCGATGGGTGCCTACACCGCGGCCCATCATCGTGGTCTGAGCATCCCGGGGGACCTGTCGATCGTCGGCTACGACGACCAGCAGCTGATCGCCGCGGAGCTGGACCCGCCGCTCACCACGGTCGCGCTGCCCCACTACGAGATGGGCCGCTGGGCGATGGAGGTCGCTCTCGGTCTGCGGGAATCCGACCGGGATTCCCCGCTCCTCATGGACTGCCCGATGATCCGTCGGGACTCCGTGGGCCCACCGCCGATCCCGGCCGGAAACTGAGAAACGGCGGCGGACCCACGGCAATCAATGGCAGTTGCAGCTGCCATCACATCGGAGCCGACCTGGAAGTCGGCTCCGCGAAAGGGACCACCTGTGCGCAATCCCCTCGCAATCGTAGCAGCGGCGGGCCTCCTCGGAACGGTCACGCTGACCGGCTGTGCCAAGGCGAGCCACGACGGCGTGTCGTCCGGAAACGGCCCGACGCAGATCACCATGTGGACGCACTCCGCGGGCAACCCCGGAGAGCTCGCCGTCTACAAGAAGATCATCGGCGATTTCAACGCCTCGCAGACGAAGTACCGGGTCGTCGAGCAGAGCTTCCCGCAGGGCTCGTACAACGACGCGATCACCGCCGCGGCGGCCGCCCGGAACCTGCCCTGCCTGCTGGACATGGACGGCCCGATCACGCCGAACTGGGCCTGGGCCGGGTACCTGCAGCCGCTCGGACTGCCGGCCGGGCTGACCGACACGCTGCTGCCCACCGCGGTCGGCCGGTACAAGGGCACGGTCTACTCCGCCGGCTACTGGGACGCCGCCCTGTCGATCTTCGCCCGCAAGTCCGTGCTGGAGAAGAACGCCATCCGCATCCCGACCGTCGACAGGCCCTGGACCCTGGACGAGTTCGATGCCGCCGCCGCGAAGCTGAAGGCCTCCGGCTACGCGACCCCGCTCGACCTCGGCGCGGCCGACAAGGGCGAGTGGTGGCCCTACGCGTACTCGCCGATGCTGCAGAGTTCGGGCGGCGACCTGATCGACCGCAGCAGCATGAAGTCCGCCGACGGCGTCCTCAACGGGCCGGACTCGGTGCGGTTCTTCACCTGGTTCCAGAAGGTGTTCAAGAACGGCTGGGCGAACAGCAACGGCCCGGTGGGCAACCAGAACTTCATCGACGACAAGGTGGCGCTGAGCTACACCGGCGTCTGGAACGCCCAGGACGCGCTGAAGAAGGTCGGCTCGGACCTGCTGATCCTGCCGCCCGTCGACTTCGGCAAGGGGCCCAGGATCGGCGGCGGTTCCTGGCAGTGGGGCATCTCCACCTCCTGCGGCGCCGCACAGTCGGCGGGCGCCCGGGCATACCTGGAGTTCAGCTTCCAGGACAAGTACCTCACCGACTTCGCCGACAGCCAGGTCGTCATCCCGGCGACCGCGAGCGCCGGCGCCGCCTCGAAGTACTTCGGCGGGAACGGTGCGCTGCACCAGTTCGCCGTCCTGTCGCAGAAGTTCGCGCTGGCCCGGCCGGCCACCCCGGGGTACCCGGTGATCTCGACCAGCTTCGAGAAGGCCGCCAAGGACATCATGAACGGCGCCGACGTCAGGTCGACCCTCGACACCGCCGTGAAGGCGATCGACAGCGACATCACGTCGAACAACCACTACGGCAACTGACGAGGCGGCAGACGGGGGCGCGGGCGGCGACCAGACCGCCCCGCCTCCGGAAAGGCGTGACACCATGACGGCGACCTTCCGCCTCGACCCCCCGGCCGGCCCCGACCCGGCCGGCCCCGACCCGGACGAACCAGGCCGCGCGGCCGACCTGTGCGGCATACCCCCGACCGAGCCCGGGGCAGCCGCGGCCGCCGGCCCCGCGCGCCGGCGCGGCCGGGGGCGGGGCGCCCGCCGCCCGGGGGGGCGGGGCGGCCGCCCCACCCCCCGGGCGCCCCCGCGGGGGGGGGGGGGGGG
>NZ_JBHWBW010000023.1:0-33874 GCF_042735675.1 Kitasatospora sp. NPDC059571 | reverse complement strand
ATCACCACGCCAACGACGAGGGGCCCTGCCGCGTCACCGACACCCAGCTGACCAGGCCATTTCATCCTCCAGCACAGGATGAAAGACGCTCAGTGTGTGGTGTCAGATGATTGCTGCTGACGGGCGTTCGGCCTGCCGGTGCTGCCGTCGACGCAGGGCGGTCCCTGGGGCACGTAGTCAGCGGCGTGTCGTGGTGGGCAGCTGTTGAAGGGCGGGCACTATTTTGCGTTCGGGTATCGCCTGAAGTCGGTGGTGGTGATGGTCCAGTCGAGGATGGGGACCGGGTCACCAAAGGTGTGGTCGTAGCGGCGGTGGTACTGAGGCCCGTCGGGGGAGGTGCCGGGTTCGGTGTGGACCTGGATCCGTCCGTTGTTCGGGTCCACCAGGAGGTAGGCGGGGATTCCCATGGCGGGGTAATCGCGCATCTTGTCGATGTAGTCGCTCGTCCGGTTGGACGGGGAAACGATCTCTGCGACGAGCCGGACGTCGGCGGGGTGCAGGGGCTCCATCGTGTCTTCCTCGAAGGCTTCGAAGTCGACAACGAGGACGTCGGGGCGGCGGAGTCGTCCGAGAACCGGATCTTCGATGTCGCCTGCGGTGAGGGCGGCGAGCGCCGGCGGGATCTGCTGCTCGAGCTGGTGGCGGATCTTGAACGCGAGGAGATCGTGTGCCCTCGAGGGGGACATCATCATGACGATCTGATCCGCGCCGATCTCCAGGCCCTTGGCCTCGTCGGGCATGACCTTGGCCAGCTCGTCGGCGATGGCGCGGATCCGCTTGTAGTCCATGTAGGTCAGCCTATCGACGGTAAGACCAGGTGATGAGTGGACTCCGCGGGGCGCAACGTGTGTGCCTGATGGCGGCCCCGAGTGGTCGAGGCGGCCGGATGGTCTGGTCTTGCCACAGTGGCTCATGGGCGGGGGCTTGCGCGAGGGGCTGACCCGTTTGTGGCGCGTTCGCAGGCCCGCGCAGGTCAGCCGGTTGTCGAAGGTGCGCCGGCCGCGGGGTGGGGCTGGATGGTGCGGCGGTTGCCGGTGATGACATCGAGGTCAGGCCTCGAATTCCAGCGGCCGCTGAACGGGGAGAACGCGTTGATCCGAGACAGCCCGGGCCGATGGAAGAATGCCGGTATGGCCGACATCCACGTGCCCGAGCGCCACGCTCAGCTCTTGGAGTACGCGCAGAGCCTGACCCCGCCGTCGGGCTGGAAGATCGAGGTATCCGGCGACGAGATCATCATGATGGCGGGGCCGTCGCTGATCCATCAGCGCAATCTGCTCGTCGTCCGTGAGCAGTTCGACGCTCACCGGCCAGTTGACCTGATGCCGAGCGAGAACACCGACCTCGCCTCGCCCAACGTCGGCAAGCTCCGCAACCCCGACCTGACCTACATCCCGACCAGTGTCGCCGAACTGGGCGGCAACGATGTCCCGGCGGAGCTCGCCGTGATCGCCGTCGAGATCGTCTCTCCGCCGAATCCGGAGAACGACCTGGTCGGCAAGGTCCGCGACTACCCGCTCATGGACATCCCGATGTACCTGCTCATCGACCCCCGCGAGGGTGTCGTCACCCTCTACTCAGAGCCTGCCGCCGGTGTCTACCGCCGGCAGTGGAACGGCAAGTTCGGTGACGTCGTTCCGATCCCGGAGCCCTTCGCCTTCGGCCTCGCCACCACGGAGCTGATCCGCTACCCCGCCTGACCATCTCGTCCGCGGCTCCGGAACGGCGGTGCCATGCATAGGACGGCGTGGAACCGGCTCCTGCGGTGCCTGCGGGTGCGCGGCAGTCCACGGCCGCGCAGACCGCGGCACCCGGAGGCTTCAGTACCGGCGGCCCGGAGCACAGTGGTCGGCAGGTCTCACCCAAGTAGGCGGGGGTCGTCGACGTGGACGGTGATCGTCCCCGGTGGATAGACCTGCTCTTGGTCTGTGAGGATCACATGCATGGTGCCGCGGGAGCCGGTCGGCAACGACGTATACAGCGCATGGCAGGTATCGGGGGCGCCGATGCCGTCCCGGACCATGACGGCGACGGTGACCGCAGCCACGGAGTCGAGGGGCTCGATCTCAATGGCGGGGAGTGCGAGCGCGAAGGCGCCGGCATCCTGGGTCTGAGCTTCTGCTTCCATCAGGCACAGGGCGGGGACCATCAGATGGTTGAAGGGGGATCCGGCGGCGTTGTCAGCCAGCCGCAGCAGTGCCCGATGACCGGCGGCGAGCGCCGTGACGGCACCGGTGTCGAGGATGATCACGCCGCGGTTCCGCGCTTGAGACCCTGAACCGACTTTTCCGCCGCAACCGCATAGACGCGCTCCAGGACGTTCGGCATGGCGTCCAGCTCGCTGTCGTCGATCTCAATGCCGTAACCGCGCATGAGGCGGCGGCTCTCCTGGACACGTTCGGCAAGCTGCTCGGCGGTATGTTCCTGATTGGCCAAAGCCGTCACGAGGCCGCCGATGGTCATACCGCGCTCCTTGGCGAGCGCAGCGAGGTGGTCACGCGTGCTGTCGGGCACTTTGATGGTCGAGTCGCTCATGGATTACACGCTACACCGGTGGTGTAGAAAAGTAGATAGGCGGTTGCGGTGGGCTATTCCGCCGAGCCGTCCACGCCGAGCGCTGCCACGATCCGGCAGCCCGTTTCATAGCCAGGACCAGCCGCGGTATGCCGACAGACCCGGAGACGCTGCCCCTCAGCGCCCCGATCTGATCGCGGCCCGCGGCGCCGTCCGTGAATACGCCCGCCCCTACGTCTATGGCGCCCCTGTCGCCTGCATGGTCTAAGCATTAATGCTGCAGATGGCACCATCGTGGCCGTCGCCGCGGGCCGGGCGACGTACCTCGGGGTTGACCGGCCCACACGCCGGGGTCTGAACGAAGGTACTGCGTGAACCGAGGCTTGACCGGCTTCCATGGTGAGGAGCTCAGCTACCAAGGTGAAACCGGTAGGAAGAGCCGCGATCACTGGCCCACCGCGGACGTTGGGGATCGGTGGTCCGTCGCGGGAATGGTCACCCAGGTGGGCTCTACCATCTCAGCGCTTTGCCTCGTTGCGTTTGGCCTTCTCGGGGCCGTCGACCGCCTTGGGCTGCCTCGCGCGACTGCCGGTGGCTTCAGTCGTCGTACCGCTTGAAATCGGCAGTGTCCACCGTCCAGGGGCCGAACGGCACTTGATCGCCGAAGACATACGGCGTCACGTTGCTGTAGCGGGTGCCTGACGAACCGGGGGCTGGGTCCGAGTACGTGAAGATGAGGCCTTTACACGGGTCTACGAGCACCGTCGCATTCGACCTCCGTCGCATGTTCGACTTCGGCGCCTGACTGGGCTACTACATCCAGGTCGGGGTGCGTCAGCGGCAGTTGTGCGTTGAGTTGCCGGACGATACGTGTGGCGATCTCCTCGTGGCGCTTGACCGGGCTCATCATCACGATCACGCCGTTCGCGCCGATCTCGACAGCCCAAGCGCCCTGAAGTTGCTCAGCCACCGGCCATAACTCCTCGGCAACCTTCCGCATCCGCGCGTATGCCTCCGGATCGACCGACCCTGCCATCACCTGCTCCTTTCACGGGTTTCCGGCAGCTTGCTGGCGCCCTCGCATCTCCACACTACTCAGACCGCGTTTGAGATCTGTCGCTCAGCCTCCACTGCTGAGCAGGTGATCAGCAGCTTTCCTCGATGTAGAGGAGGGTCAAGCCGTCCGTCGAGGCGAACTCGTAAGGGTGGTAACTCGGTGTTTCGCCCGCGTTGAGCCTGTGCTTGATCTCGTGCCAGGCCGCAAGCCGGTCGCCCGAGGGAACATGGCGGAAGTGTCCACCGGCGCCTTCTCCGATGATCAGCTCATCCGCTTGAGTCGCGAGACGCTTGGCAAGGTTGCGGTGGAGCGGCCCTCGGATCTTCCGCCAACGGCGGCCCTCGTTATCGACGAATTCCTCGCTGCCGGCGGGAGATGGGACGCCTTCGTCGTACCAGTACTGGACCTGTGGCAGAGCGGCCATCATCTCCGCGAGAGTCGTCGTGTGCGGGCGCTTCTTGGGCATGGCGCAACTATCTCAAGTTGCGGATGGCAGCCTCACACCGGCGGCAAAGCTCACGGCGCCACGTGCTGAAGGGGCCGTGGGCCTGATCGGACGGCTGGTCCCCGTCGAGTGAGGCGTCGGACCATGACGCCGATCATCGCCCAGCGGATCATGGTCTCGGAGCGGGCCGGGCTGGTCTCGTAGTCGCGGGCCAGGCGGCGGTGGGCGGTGAGCCACGAGAAGGTGCGCTCTACCGCCCACCGCTTGGCCTGGACCTGGAATCCTCGCTGGTCGGGGTCCTTGCGGACGATCTCCAGGTCACGGCCGAGGATCTGCGTGGTCCACTCGACCAGGCGGCCGGCGAAGCCCTGGTCGGCCCAGATCTTCCGGACCCCTGGATGATCGAGCCTGGTCCACAGCAGGGGCCGCTTCGCGCCGTCGCGGTCCTGGACGTTCGCCGCGACGACGTGGACGGCCAGGAGCAGGCCGAGGGTGTCCGTGACGATGAACCTCTTGCGGCCCTTCACCTTCTTGCCCGCGTCGAAGCCCCTCGTGGCAGCAGGGACTGTGTCGGCAGTTCGGACGGACTGCGAGTCGATCAGACCCGCGCTCGGCTCCGCCTTCCGGCCATCAGCTTCACGGACCCTGCCACGCAGGGCGTCATGGATGCGCTCGACGGTGCCGTCGTCGTGCCACCACGTGAAGTACCAGTACACCGTCGGCCACGGAGCGAAGTCCTTCGGCAGCTGCCGCCAGGCACACCCAGTCCGCACCACGTAGAAGATCGCGTCCAAGATTCGCCGCCGCGGATGCTTCTCCCGCCGACCACCTTTCGGACCCACCCGCGCTGGCGGGAGTAGTGGCTCCACCAGTGCCCACTGCTCATCCGTCAGGTCCGACGGATACCCACCCCCAACAGCCTTCACGGTGAGCTCAACGAACACCTCAGCAACGGGACACGGCAGATCTCAAACGCGGTCTCAGGGACCCGCAATGGTTGCCCAGGGTGTGTCTTTCGGCCCGGCGAACCTGCTAGCCACTGCGTTTGCGGCGGTGGATTCGGCGCCTGCATCGGTCTCGGGCGCAGCCCGGCTGTGTCGGCGGCCGGGCGGCTACCGTGCGATTTTCGCTCACAGGTTCCGCAGGAGGCGGTGTCGCACGGGACCGGCCGGCGAGCCCGTTCCGACTGAGGTCGGTCAGTTCTGCACAGGTCGGGGCGGGGCTATCGTCCTGGTGCGCAGTCGTGAGTCTGGCGCCCTGCTCGCTGGCTCCGGCGGAGGTGAGCGGCCCCGGCCGAGTGTCCCCTCCGGCGGGGCCGCAACATGTCCGAAGCCGCCGTCGCGTCGAATCGCACCCTGGGCCGTGGTTACCGTCGGCTCGGACCCCCCGACCCGCCGACGGCCTCGGAACCCGTTCCCGCAGCGCCCACCGTTGCTGGCTGCGCGCGCCCTGCCGCCTTCCCCAGGCCGACGCTCTCGTCGGTCTGCGAGCCGCCGTCAGTCGCCTGGGGTTCCCTTGTGATTCCGTCCGTCGCGTCGGCCTTCGCCTTCTCGTCGCACAGCTCCGTTGTGAGGGCCTGGATCTTCTCGTCCTGCCCCCTCGCGACAGCGAGCAGGTGCTCCAGCTCCTGCGCGTTCATTGCCCGGTCGGCGCGCTTGATCATGCGGGCCACCTGGTCGGGCTTCGCCCGGTGCTCCTTGAACGCCTCGCTGACCTGCGGCCCCTTGACGAGGAGCGGGCCGATCCGGTTCCCGTCGGCGGTGACCTGCATGTAGTGGTGGAAGCGTGGGAGCTCGGCGATCCGCGCCGCGGACACGGCGCCGTTCCACTCCTCGGCCATCGCCCTCGACGCCGCCGCGGACCCGGAAGCGGTGCTGACCACGCTGCTGTTCTGCATCACCGATTCGCGGGTGGTGGGGCTGATCCGGTTGAGGAGCTGCGCCATGACGTGCAGGCGCCCGCCGAACTTCCGCAGCTGCTCCGTGATCGCCGCGATGGTCGGCCCGCCGGCCGGGTCGAGGGAGATCAGCTCGTCGGCGAACACGTGGAACGGCCTGCGGCTGCTCTCCGGCAACTCGCGGCGCGACAGCCCGGCCCGTAGCAGGTCCTGGAGGATCATGGAGACGAGGAGCCGGTCCGAGGGGCCGGTGCCCTCCAGGCACAGCCACACGATCTTCCCCCTGTCCATCGCGGTACGGATGTCGTAGGCACCGGACGGGGAGCCGAGGAACGCCCGGGTGACGGGATTGGTCGCCAGCCTCTCCAGCGGGTTGACGACCGGGCCGATCACCTCGGCGGTGTTGTAGCCGGCGAACGTCGTGGTCCACCAGCGCTGCTGATCCTCCGGCAGCAGGAACACCAGGGCGTCCCGCCACTGCTTGTCCGACAGCAACCGCCGTACCTGCAGCAGCGTCGCCTGCGCTCCGGGCCGCCCGGCCCGAAGCGCACACTCGTTGTAGTGGACCAGCGCCTCGCAGGCCTTCGTCAGAATCGTCATCGCCCGCGGCGCGGCACTGTCCGTCCACGCCAACGCCGTTGCGAGCGCATCGACCGCCGCGGTCACCACCCGCTGCGCCGCTGCACCGCCCTCGAGGGACAGAGGGTTCCAGCACGGCAGCACGGCGCCGGGCTGCTCCGCGCGGGCCAGGTCGATACGTCGCACACGGCCGGCCAGCGCGGGGTGGGCGAGGTAGGGGGCGGCGGCTGTCCAGGAATCGCCGTGCGGGTCGACGAACAGCACCCCGGCCCCCGAGTGGGCGAGCGCCAAGGCCCTGACCAGTGCCATCTCCGTCTTGCCGTAGGTGGACTTGCCGACCGCGATCGAGAACAGGAACTCCTCCGCCTTCGTGGCCACCAACCGGCTGTGGCCGTCCAGGGTGGCCAGGTGGCCGTGCGGCACCAGGGCGGAGCCGACCTCGTATGCCGGCAGCTCCGACGCCAGGACCGGCAGGACGGCGTGGACGGTCGGGGGCTTCAGCAGCCCGGCGAGCTCACCCACGTGCACCCAGTTCTGCTTGCGGGGTGCGACGTGCCCGCTGGCCCAGCGGCGGTCGAACGCGCCCCGCCGGTGCCGGCTGTCGGCCCCCCAGGACCACTTCAGGATGCGGCCGCCGTCCACACCGAGTCGGCTGTCCTCCCCATACACATCGAGGGCGGCGGAGACCTTCTCCAGCAGCTGCCGGGCCCGGCCCTCCCGCTCGGACGCGCAGCGGACCAGGAACTGGATGCGGACCAGGCCGTGGCCGGCGTGCAGGCGGCCGAGCGCGTCGGCGGGGTCGACCGCCCGCGGTCGCGGCGTGGGCAGCATGGGTGTGGGGGCTTTTGCGGACGGGTCGAGGAGGGACAGGAGCTGGTGGCGCAGGGAGTCCTGGACCTCGGCGGCGTCGGCGGCCGCGCGCCGGGCGGTCTTGCGGGCGGTGATGCGGTTTTTCTCGCGGGCCTCGTGCATCAGCTGCCAGCGGCGCAGCCGCAGCTGCCAGGCGGGGATGGCCTGGATGTCGAGGAGGACCTCGGCGAGCTCGCCGAGATCGGTCTGGATGTCGGCGACGGCGTCGATCAGCGGCTGCAGCGGGTCCGGGTCGAGCGGGACCTCGCGCAGCGCGGCGGCCGGGCGGCCGCGCAGCACGAACTCCGCGCGCACCGCGTGCAGCCGCCCGTCCGGCTCCGGCACGGGCACCTCCGCCCCGTCCTGCTCGCCCTTGGCCTGCCTCGCCTTCTTCGCGGCGGCCTTGCGGGCCTTCGCCTCCGCCTTCCGCTGCTGCTGCAGCTCCTTGTCCTTCTTGTCTCTCCGGTCCTGGGCGGCCTGCTTGGCGACCGGGTCTGCGGCTTCGGGTGCTTCGGCGACCGTGACGTCCTGGAAGCGGCTGCCGGCCAGCAGGGTCCTGGCCGCGGCCGGTGCTTCGATGCTGTACTCCAGCGGCACACTGCCGTCCGCCCGCAGCCGGATCCGTACCCGCCGGGTCGCGCGGGGCGCCCACCACGGTCCCTTGCCGGCGGCCCGCAGCAGCAGCGCGGTCTGCCGCCAGATGTCCTCCTCCGTCGGATCGAAGCGGCGGGTCGGGGTGAGCGTGAAGCGGGTGCGCAGGGCGAGGGCCCGCCGGGTGAGGACCTGGTGCACCACGCCGCCCGTGACCGCCGGGATGACCAGTAGGAATGCGATCAGGATGCTGTGGTCGGCGGCCCACGTGGCGGCCGTGGCCAGCCGGTCGCCGACGGCGGTGGCGGCGTGCCAGGCCCCGGCGCCGGGGCTGTCTGAGGCTGACACAGGGGTAGTCATCGGGTGGGCTCCCAGCCGTTGGTGGTGCGGGTGAAGGTGACGGTGGCGGGCCGGCGGTCGCCGAACTCGCTGCCCGGGGAGGTGCCGGTCCACAGCAGGTCGACCCGGGCCCGGTCCGGAGAATCGGCCGTGTGCGCGGCAGCGGCCTGGATGCGAACGCCGGTGTAGAAGTGCGGCGCCCCGGCGCCCTGAACCGGCGGGAAGTAGCCGGGCCAGCGTTCACGCCCCGTGCCGGTGGCCTCGGCCAGCCACACCTGCCGGGCCAGTGACGTGAGCTGCTCGGCGTCGGCAGCCGGAAGGTCGCTGGGCCGGTCCCGGGTGAAGGCGGCCTGCAGCGCCGCGTCGCCGTCCGGCCCGTCACCGGCGGCCGTGATCCCGGACGGCATCGCGGCGGAGGGCACTGCCGTAGGCGTGCTGCTCCTGGCTGGGGCGAGCGGCGTCGCCGATAGGGGCAGTGACGGCCCGTCGGATGGAACGGGCGGAGGCTGACCTGCCGCCGTGCTCGGTCCGGCCGCAGCGGCTGGGGATCGGGCCGGTGGTGTGGGGCGGGTTGGGGTGCCGGGGACCAGCAGGGCCAGGCCGGTGGCCAGCAGCAGGGCGGCGCCGGTCGCGGGCACGAGAGCGGACTGCTTGTTCATGGACTTCAACTCCTCGGATCGGGTCAGGTGAGGACGCGGGCGCCGCCCGCGTAGTCGTAGGGCCACACCGCGGCCTGCTTCACGACGTCGCCGGGCTTGGGGGCGTTGATCATCTGGCCGCCGCCTATGTAGAGGCCGACGTGGTAGATCCCCTCGCCGCCGTTGCCGAAGAAGACGAGGTCTCCGGGCTGCAGGGCACTGACGCCGGCGGAGGCCGGGATCCGCTGCCCGACGGTGGCCTGCTCGGACGCGACCCGCGGCAGCATCACGCCGACCTGCGCGAACGCGTACTGCATCAGCCCGGAGCAGTCGAACCCCACGACCGTCCGCCCGTCCTGACCGCCCTTCGAGCAGCAGATCCCCGTCGACTTGCCGCCCGGCCCGCCACCGCCCCACGAGTACGGCACCCCGAACTGCGCTCTGGCCGCAGCGATCACCCGCTGCGCCTTCTCGGAGGCGGTGCCGATCGGGCCGCCGGTGCCGAGCTGGGTGTACTGGCGCATCCACTGCAGGACCTCGTCCACGTACGCCTGGGAGGCGTTGTAGGAGTAGACGGCCGCGCGCAGCTGGGCGATGTCGGTCAGGTCCCGGCCGTTTCCGCACAGGTAGAGGGCGGCGGCGAGGGTCTCGTCGTCGGCATTGTTCGGGTTCGCGCCCCCGCCCGGTCGGACCCGGGCGGCGTAGCCGCGGAAGGTGGAGGGGAGGAACTGCACCGGTCCGACGGCGGCGTCGTACTGGCTGTTGCCGTCCCACGCTCCGCCGTCGGTGTCGTAGACGGGCTTGGTGTTGCCGCCAGCGCCGGCCCCGGTGAGGATCGGGCCGATGATCGGCGGGGTGACCATGCCGTCGGCCGCGATCTGGTGCCCGGCCGCGTGATCGGACTCGATCTTGCCGATCCCGGCGAGCAGCGCCCAGGTCATGCCCTTGCACGCGGGCACCATCTGCGGCATCGCGCCGGCCGCCCGCACGTAGGCGGCCATCATCCGCTGCGGGATCCCGGCAACCGAACCGGCCGGCGCGGTCGGCGTGGACTGGGAGCTCAGGCCGTCATCGAGGACCGCGAGCGCCGGGAGCAGCACGACCAGGCCCAGCAGCAGCGCCCCGAGGCAGCCCACCTTCTTCACTTTCTTCAGCCCGGTCACAGCACCGACCCCCCGCCGAGGTCATCGCCGTCGAGGTCGTCCACCGCATCGCCGGTGCCGGTGCCTGCCCCGCCAGCACTGGGGCCCGTTCCGGCTCCGCCGTTGTCGATGGCGCGGCGCAGCCGGAGGGCTTCGAGGGACGTGCCGCTGGGGTTGCCCAGGACGGTGCGGCTGACCCGGCGCATCACGTCCGGCGGCACGACGGCTTCGGCGGCCAGGCCGGCGGCCGCGGCGGCGGTGGGACCGGAGAGGATCTCGCCGGTGACCGGGTTGACCACCATCCCGGGTTCGTCGTCGACGACCTGGGCCGGCTGCGGCGGGATGATGCCGGGGCCGAGGGCGGCGGTGAGATCGGCCGGGCCCGCGTCGCCGTAGCCGGCCGGGATCTCGATGACGGGGCCGTGCGCGGTGTTGGGGTGCAGTTCGGCCTCGCTCGGCTGCACCTCGCGGAAGGGGTAGTCGGGGCCGCGGTCCTTGGCGTGGTCCCAGACCGGGGCGTGTACCGAGGACTCGGGCCACGGGCCGGTGTCCTCGACGGGGTCGACGAGGCCGCCGGTGGTGTTCCAGTAGGTCAGGCGCACCTCGTTGACGAGGTCGGGCCCGTAGACCTCGCCGAGGGTCGCGGCCCGGTGGTAGGCGTGGTTGTAGCCGGTCTTGACGGTGTTGTAGCCGGACCTGGTGAGGTTGTAGGCGGTGGGGATGTCCTTGCCCAGGTCCTTGGCGCCGGCCACCCAATCGGCCTGCCAGTCGCGGCGCACGTTCGAGTAATGCTGCCACTGCTGGCCGGCCTGGCCTCGGATCCGGTCGCCGGCGCGGTTGAGGCGCTCCCACGTGGCGGGCAGGCCGCCGACGGGCAAGAGGTCGAAGCCGAGCTTGCCGGCCTGCCCGGCGCGGATCGCGAGCCGGCCGGCCCGGGTGCCCAGCAGCGCGTTGTGCAGGGTGTGGCCGAGCGGGGTGATCTCCTGCGACGGGTCGTGCAGGATCTGGCCGGTCTTGCCGTCGACGACCATCGGGCGCTTGCCGCCCACGGGCTTGCGGCGCCGGGCGAGCTGCTCGGGGGAGAGCGGGTTGCCGACGAGCAGGTGGTGCGCGGCGTGGGCGGGAAGGGCCAGGGCGGCCATGCCGCGGCGCAGTTCTCCGACGGCGCCGGCGGCCATGGCGCCCGCGTTCATCGGGCCCAGGCCCGGGTCGGCGAGCGCGGTCAGGCCCTGGCCGATCCGGTGGCGCCGCAGCAGCGCGGCCTGCATCGCACCCCCGCCCCCGAACCCACCCCCGAAGCCTCCGCCGAACCCGCCACCACCGAGGCCGCCGCCGAAGCCGCCGCCGAAGCCGCCGCCGGGGGCGAGGCCGCCCATGGCCTGCGACATGGCCAGACCGAGGCGGGAGTCGTCGTCGGCCATCGCAGAGCCGCCGATCTTGGCGTAGCGCATGCGGGTGGCGAAGCGGTCGCCGACGCGGCCGGCGGCGGCGAAGATCCGGCGGTGGAAGACCAGGAGCACGATCGCGAAACCATCCATGATCAACAGGCGCTGGATCATGACGGTGCCCTTGGAGTTGGACAGGATGCCGTCGGCGCCGAGCGCGAACAGCGGCAGGGCCAGGGAGAGGGCGAACTCGGTGACGATGCTGGTCATGAAGACGCCCAGCCACTTCCACAACGCGGCCCGATTGCCGCCGGGCAGCATTGCCCAGATCAGCGCCACTGGGGTCATCGCGGCGGCGATGACATCGGCGAACTGGCAGCCCAGGTGCACCAGCGCCATCGACAGCACGACGATCGCGACGATCAGGGCCGCCAGGAACACCAGCAGGGTGCCGCCGACCCGGTCCCAGGTGCTGTTCCGGGAGAAGTTGTAGGCGTCCTTGCCCTCCTGGCCGTGCTTCTGCAGCTCGGCCTCGAGGTTCTTGAACGCCGTGCTCGTGCCGTCCAGCGAGGGGCACAGGGCATCGCTGCCGAGCCAGTCCGAGCCGCCGCTGGTGCAGTCCGAGCCGCCCGGCGCCGCGTCGTACTTTCCGTGGATCCAGTTGTCGTGGACTGTGGCGAGGTCCGACTTCGGGGCGGGGATCAGGCCGTACTGGAGCAGCTGATAGGGCTGGACGACAAGAGTGCGGGTGAGGATGACCCGCATCGGGCAGGCCGGGTCCGCCTTGTCCTTGTCCGAGGTGCAGCCCGGCTGCGCTCCGTTGACGGTGGCGGCGGCCTGCCCGACTTCGTGGGCGGCCTGCTGGCTCTGCGCGAGCGGCCCGTCGGGGCCGAGGACGGTGCGGGGGGTGAGTGCGGGCAGGGAGACGAGGGTGGCGAGGAGCAGGGTCAGGACGATTTCGCCGGCGCCGCGGCCGACCTTGCCGCGCATGACCAGGACCAGGCCGAAGGCGATGCCGGCGGCGAGGAAGACGCCCCACAGGCTCAGGTTGTTGGCCATGAGCTGGAAGAAGTCGTAGTGCAGCTTGTTCGCGGTCTCGGTCAGGGTGGAGACGATCGGGAAGTTGAAGATCCATTCGACGAGCCAGCACACCAGGCCGACCAACAGGCGCACCAGCGAGAAGATCGCGCCGAGGAGCAGGTTGCACACGTGGCTGCGCATGTCGGTCAAACCGCCCGGCTCGGACTGCAGGTCGTAGCGGTCCAGCGCGACATTCTCCGAGGACAGGACGTTGAGCGGGGCGAGGATGCCGCCGCGCTCGCTGGAGTCGGCGGCCTGCGCGGGGCAGGCGCCCGCGATCAGGAACAGCAGCACCATCCCCACGGTCATCAGCACGGTGCGCCGGCCCGGCCAGTAGTCCCGGGCGAATCGGACGACGACCTGCCCGGAGGCCCGCAGCCGCTGGGCCGTCGTGGTGGTCGCGGTCATCGCAGGCTCGCCTTCCGCAGCGGGTCGCCGGTCGGCTTGCGGCCGCCGGGGGTGGTGAAGATGGCGCCGTACTTGGGCAGGGTGGGGATGATGACCTTGAGGGTGCCGATGCGGCCGCGGGCGTCGCGCAGGAGCATCTCGCCGGCGCGGGCCTTGTCGCCGTGGGGGGACAGGCCGGACGTGACGAGCTGCAGGAGCGCTTCGTCGTCGCCGGGCAGTCCGAGGAAGGTCAGGCCGCGCCGGGCCATGGCGTCGTCGGTGGTGCGGGCGAGGACGCGCTGCGGGATGAGGCCCTGGATCGTCTCGCTGCCGAGGTCGAGGGCGTCGTGGCCGCCCATGAGCAGGCCGGCGTTGTGCTTGCGGCCGTCGTGCGCGAGCTCTTTGACGAGGGATGAGCCCTCGGTGCTGCTGGTCAGCCAGTAGCACTCGTCGGTGACCACTGTGCAGAACCGGCTCCGGTCGGAGAACGCGACGTGCCGGGAGATTGCCGCGATCAGGTAGAGGACGGCGCGGCCGATCAGCGCTTCCAACGGCTGGGTGCGCAGCACCTCCGGCCGTGCGAGGGCCTCCTTCGGCGGGAGGGTGAGGCCGTTGGTGGTGAAGACGACCAGGTCCGCCTCCAGGCCGGACAGCGACAGGGCGGGCAGCGACGGGTCGAAGACCATCGCCGCGAGCGGCCGGTCCGCGACCGTGTGGAGGAGGTCGAGGACGTCGGCGGCGCCCTCGCCGCGGGCGCCGCCCTCGGTGGAGATCGACCGGAGCTCGTCCAGGACGGTGCCCATGTGCGGGCGGGCGCCGTGGGCGGCGGCCTTCACCGCCCGCGACAGGGCGGCGCCCTGCGCGGACATCGCCTCCAGGTTGCACTGCAGCAGCAGGTACGACAGCGCTGCCGCCTCGCCGGCCGCCCGAGGCAGGACCCGCAGCGGATCGATGCTGACCTGGGCCTTCGCCGCGTCGATGACCCGGCTCCGCTCGGGGGCGAAGACACGCGCGAAGTCGGCCCACTCGCGCTGGTTGGTCCGGTCGATGACGATCGCCCGGTGCCCGCGGTCCACCAGGTCGCCGGTGAGCTTCTTCAGCAGCACCGACTTGCCCGACCCCAGATCCCCGAGCACCGCGAGCGAGGCGGCCGCGTTGTTCAGCGGAGCCGCGGCCAGGTCCAGCAGCACCGGCCGCACCGTGCCCACATCCAGGCTCCGGCCCAGCATCGGACCGGTCGCATCCCCGAGCTCGCTCGCGGTGAGCGCGCCGGACATCGCCCAGTCCTCCGACAGCTGGTACTGCGTCACCTCCCGCGCCCGCATCGCCGGCCCCGCCGCAGGCAACCCGAGCGCGAACAGTCGCTCCTGCCCACCGCGCGGCACGATCACCCCGTAGTCCGCCCCCGACAGCCGAGTCCGCAGATCCCGCGCCCGCTCGTCGCACAGCTGCGCACTCGCCCCCCATACGGTGAGCACGGTCCGGGACTGCACCTCCCGCTCCACGGAAGTGCGCCCGAGCCGGGCCTCCTGCTCACCGAGGGTCTCGGCGGCGAGCGGGATGGAGTCCGGGGCGCCGGTCGGCCTGGTCGCCCACTGGTCGACCTGGTCCGCGAGCTCCGCCTTCTTCTTCGCGATCTGCGCCTTCGCCTTCGTGGAGTCGACCAGCGTCATGTCGACCACCGCGTCCACGGGGTAGTTGAGGATCTCCAGCTGCGCCAGGATGTCCGCGGACTGCTCCGCGACGGCCTGCGGGATCTCCTCCAGCGCGAGCTGCGTCTGGTAGCCGGTGCCGTCCTCCGTCTCCACCTGCAGCCACAGCTTGGACAGCGCCGTGCCGTCGAACCGCGACGCCAACCACCGCCGCAGCCCGCCGCGGTCCTCCACCTGCGCGTCGGCATCGGGCGCCATGCCGCCCTCCAGCAACCGGACCTGCCCGAGCGAGGCGTAGCTCGGGCTGCGCAGTTGCGCGCCGACGATCCGCCCGCCGCGGGTCCGGCTCGCCTCCGCGTCGGACAGGAGGGGTTCGGCCTGGCCGCGGTGGACGGCGTGCTGGTGCATCCACACGATCTCCGCAGGCCGGGCCGCCCGGATTCCCAGGCCGCCGCCGAAGCCGGCCTCGACCTGCCGGGCCACCCCCCGGTACAGCTGCACCTCCGCCAGCGGCACCGGCGCGATCGGCATGCCGGCCTGCTCCCCGAAGGTGGCCCACATCGACCCGCGGGCCTGCGAGAGCTGCGCGGCCCGCCCGGGTGCCTGCAGCGGGACGGCCAGCCACAGCGTGCGGCGGTGCATCTCGGTGCCCGCGAGCATTTCGAACGCGGCCGCGGCGCTCTCCTCGGCGCCCGGGTGCTCGGCGGGGTCGATGCCCTCCAGGGTGCGCATCGCGATCTCCCGGGCGTCGACCTGCGCGCAGAGGCTGTAGATGCGCACCGACCCGGACAGCGAGCGGATCAGCGAGGTGACCCGGCCCAGCACGTCTTGGCGCTCCAGGGCGGAGGCGTAGCGGGAGCCGACCGGGGTGATCCGCCAGAACGCCCACACGGCGCCGGACGTCGACCACACGAGGTGGCCGGAGATGTGCCTGATCGCGACCCTCACTGCTGGTCTCCTGTCGGGTTGGCGGCGGCGGCCGCGGCGAGCATCTGCTGAAGGGGGGTGAGTGCCGGTCCACTCGGCGCGGCCGGCTGCGGCCCGGCGGTGTGCGAGGCCCGCCGGGTACGAGAGGCCGCGGCGGTGGACCGGACCGGCTGAGGCCGCGGCGAGCCGTGCGGGGGAGCCGTGGCGGCCGGGGGCGTGGGCGCGGTGGGTGAGGCAGGCGCTTCCTCGGCGACGACGGAGCCGGCGCTGTCGGAGCTGGTGCTGTCGGGGTCGAGGTCCTCTTCGATGAAGAAGGAGCCGTTCATCAGCACCGGGCGCATTGGCCGCGCGGCCCGTCCGGCGATCCGGCCGGCCCGTGGGGCAATGGCCAGGGCGGCGGCGTCGAGGACGACCAGGAACGGCGAGCGGCCGCCGATCCGCGAGTGCCGCGCGGCCCAGATCGCGACCCCCCACGCCACCACCGGAAGCGGGCCCAGCACCGGAGCCCACCAGGTGAACGTCTTGATCAGGGCGAACGCCCCGATCGAGGCGACCGCGAGCTGCGGCGGTGTGTAGGGGCCCATCGGGATCCGCCAGTCACCGAGCTTGCCCAGCACCCACGGGTGCCGGCGGGCCCGGGTGTAGGACCGGCCGATCCTGGGGCGCGCGGCGCTGCTCACAGCCGGCCCGTGAAGACGCCGCCGGGCAGCTCGGCCGGCAGCCGGTGCGCGCCCTGGGCCGGGGCAGGGGCGCCCGGGTGGTCGGTGTACTCGCTGTCGAACATCGACGCGATCGACGTGCGGTTCGCGTAGATCGACCAGCAGATCACCAGACCGATCAGGCCGCCGATCGCCGCCTTGATGCTCATCTTCCGGATCGCGTGGATGATCACGATCGCGCCGAGCGCGATCATCAGCCCCGCCCCGATCCACGTCTTCAACGTCTCGGCCCACGCGTTGCCGAAGTTCTGCACGGCCCCCGCGAGGACCATCGTCTGCTGAGCACCCATCACCGCACCCCGTTCGAGGAAGAAGGAACCGGCTGCGGCGAGACGCTCGCACCGGAAGGAGAAGAAGAGGAGGACGCGGCGGAGGAGGAGGCGGCCGGGGCGAGGGCGGCGATCTCCCAGCGGCCGGCGCGGGCCTGCAGCCGCAGCGGGTAGCTCAGGGGCCACTCGCCGATCGCATCCGTGGCGCGGATCTGGGCCTGGACCTCCAGCACCGCGCCGTCCGCCGGCGCCGAGGGCACCGGCCCGGTCGCCGCCAGGGTGTCCAAGGCGATCGACGTGTAGACGGCGCCGGGCGACGGGACCCGCACACTGGGGGACAGGTAGCGGGCACTGTCGCCCCGGCCGGTCAGGTACGCCGTCAGGTAGTCCGTCACCGTCTGCCGGATCGGCCCGTCACCGATCGACGCCGCGTACGAGCGCTGCACCGGATCGGCTCCTGGCAGCACCGGCGGAGCCGCCACCAGAGCCGGCGCCGCCACCACCGACAGCGCATCCGGCGCCCCGGCCGACGCCGTCGAGCGGACCATCTGCACCGGCACCGCGAAGTACCGCACCGCCAGCTTCCCCTGCGCGCCGGCACCCGGCTGCGCGCCGCGACCCTGCGCAGAATCCTGCGCACCGCCTTGCGCAGGGCTTTGCGCATCAGCGTCGCCTTGCGCAGCCGCCGGCAGGACCATCGTCGCGGCGACCGTCACCTGCCACGTGCGCCCACCCATCGGCACGCTGCGCACCGCGACGACCTTCTCGACGGTTGCGCGCGCAAGGCCGGCCGGCCGCGGTGCGTCGACGGTGGGGGCCATGGCGCGCAGGGCATCGGAGGTCTGGCCGTCCGGTGTTCCGCGCAGCCACAGCTGGACGAACTGCTCGGCGTAGCCGGTGGGCGGGGCGATCGTCGGCGGGGCGGCGGCCTGGATGACGGGGGCGCCCTGGGCGAACTGCGGCAGCGCCACCGCTGCGGCCAGGCCCAGCCAACCGGCGGCCAGGGAGGCCCAGATGCCGGCCCGGGTGACCGAGGCGCGGTGCTGGGCGCGCCGCAGATCACCGTCGGAGGCGATCGGAGAAGGGGCCGGCGCGCGGTCGCGCCGGGAAGGAGAGAGGTGCACGGTTGGCTCCAGGGTCGTCAGCGGAACTGCTGTCGACCCAAGGAACCCCGCACACCTTGACGGATCCCTTGATGATCAAAGCCGCTACGGTAACGGCTTCATATCGACCCCTGTCAAAGCTCTGAACTGCGCTTTCCCGTTGGCCATCAAGGAATCCCGAGAGGCCGTCAAGGTATGGCCGGCATACCTTGACGGCCCCGGCGGAGCCCCAGAGGGATTCCTTGATGGTCCGACCCGCCCAGGGCAGGTTCCTTGATGGCCTGCCAGGCCCGGTACGGGGATTCCTTGACGGTGCCGGTCCCGGCCGGGGTCGATTCCTTGATGGCCGTTCCCGCGCTGGCGGGACTCCTTGATGGCCGGCACCTGGACTCCTTGACGGTCGGGCAGACGGTCCTTGACGGCCGGCGGAACACCTTGACGGCGAGCCCGGGGCGAAGCCGAGCCGGAGGCCGATCCCTGGTCCGGCCTCCCGCCGCTGCTCCTCACCCGGCGGGTGCGCAAGCGCAACCCGCGGTCCCTCGCGCAACGGAGGGGCGAGCCGGTGCGCAAGCGCAGAGCGGATCTCGGGGGCGGAGCGGTGCGCGGGTGCGCATGCGCAAGGCGATGGCGGTGGAACGAGGCCCCGCGCAAGCCGGGCGGTTGCGCATGCGCAAGGCGGGCCTTGATCGACAGGGGCATCAAGGTGGGGGCGAGCACCTTGATCCGCGGTGTTATGGGGTCGTTATGAAAGCACTCCTTGATCGTCAAGGGATCCGTCAAGGAGTGCGGGGTTACCTCGGGCGTCGATCACCGTGACCGACGTGACCGAGGAGAATCACCATGCAGCTTCCCGCCGTCCTGCTGCCCGGCCTCGGGCTGAGCGTCCCCGTCCGCTTGGCCACCCTGGCCGCCGCGACCTACCTGACCGCCGGCGCCACCTACCTCGCGGCCACCGGAGTCAGCAGCCCCCTCGGGCGCATCCACCGCCGGGACATCGGCACCGGACACCTGGCCGCCGCCCTCGCCGCAGCGGTCTGGGCGATGGCCGTCCTGCTGTGGCCCGCCCCACTCGCGTGCCGCAGCGCCCGATCGCTCGCCGCTCGGCGGTCGCGGCCCGCAGCCCCGGCCCCGGTCGAGGCGGCGCCAGCGGTGTCGCTGGCGAAGTCGGCCGTTCCGCCGCGCTGGTACCGGGCTGAGTACACGGCCGTCCAGGTCGTCCTCGCCGAGGGACGCACCGTCATCGCCCGCACCTGGGCCGGCGGTCTCGTGGACGACGCGGTGATCGAGTTCGGGCCCGACCATCCCTGGACCCGCGACGCCTGGGAGCTGCTGGCCCACATTGTCCAGGTCGCCCTCGACCAGATCCCCGAGTAGACCGTGCCGCGACGGCCCGTACCGGGCGCCGACCCGATTCTCTTCCCGGAGCGCCGGACGGCGGGTTTCGACGCCGACCGCGCCGGGGTGTACGTGACCCGCGGCCGCGACCTCGCCCCGGCGGTGATCCGGTGACCGACTTCCTCACCCGGCTCTCCACGGGTCCGGATGGCGAGCTGGTGTGCGGCGGCCTGGACTACATCGAGTTCGACGTCCGGCTGGCCCGGGACGGCTCCTGCCCGTCGACGACGAGGGCCGCCTACATGGCGCTCGCCACCTTCGCCGACGTCGAGCAGCACATGACCTTGACTGCCGAATCGGTCGCCGGCTGGTCCGAGGAACTGCGCCACGAGGTGCTGCCCTACCGCAAGACCGTCGCGGCCTGCATGGGCCGCTCCCCGAAGACCTTCGACCGCGCCGTCACGGACCTGGTCCACCGCGGCTTCCTCGTCGTCGAGGCCCAGTCGAACCCGGACAACCCGGCCGTGTCGGAGGCCAACGTCTACCGGCTCACCGACCGGGAGCGCTGGGCCCGCCAGCTCCTGGCACGCGCCCACGGGCCGGCTGCCGCGCCCCTGCGCGGACCGGACGGCCGGCCGCTGCCCCGCGTCCACCGCACGCCCGGCATCGACTACGTGAAGCTCGACGCCCGCATCGTCCGCACCGAGCTGCGCTCCCCGAACTACAAGAGCGTCTACGCGGCCGTCGCCACCTTCGTCAACATCAACAACCGCGCCATCACCGAACGCCCCCCGACCATCGCCGAACTCTGCGACTGCACCGGCCTGGGCCGCACCGCAGTGAACGCTGCCCTCGCGCAGATGCGCGCCGACGGCCTGCTCACCACGCGCGACAACTACCTCCCCGCCGCCGACGGCGGCGGCCAGGCGGCCAGCAGCTACTTCCTCCTCGACGCCCGCCTGTGGCGCCGCCGATCCGCCGCCCGCGACGACGCCGAACTGGCCGCGTTCACCGGGGGGTGTGGTCACCAGACGAAGGGGGGTGTGGTCACTACGCGAAGGGGGGTCTGGTCACCAGCCGAAGGGGGGTCTGGTCACCACGCGGACACCATTAAGAGAAGTAGTGAGAACCGTGGAGAGGAGCCCCTCCCGGACGCCCGTAGGGCAACCGCGGGTGGTTTCGCGCGCGAGCCGCGCAGCACACCCGCGGCCCCGAAGCCGAACCGCACCAGCGGCTCCGCCGCGACCACCACGAAGCCCCGCACCACCACGACCCGCACCACCCGCTCCCAGCCGATCCCCGGCGAAGACGACGTGTTCGCGATGATCGACGCCCTCGGCGTCAGCAAGCACCCGGCCCTCCGCGTCCCGCCGCTGCGCCGTGCGGTGCGCGACCTGCTCCGAGCGGGCCGCACCCCCCAGCACGCGCTCGCCCGGATCAACGCGGGCTGGTGGCGGGCCGGGGTCCCGGAGCGGATCACGGCCGGGGAGATCCGACGCCCGGTCGGCTACCTCGCGGCCATCCTGAGCGCGCAGGAGTGCGAGCGGCCCGACTGCGAACGCGGCGTCGTCCTCGGCACCGGCGACGACTGCCACACCTGTGGCCTGCGGGCCGCCGAGCGGCAGGCCGAGCACGCCCGACAGCACCTGGAGCAGGCCACCTCAGCCCTCGACCGCCAGCCGCCGGCACCGAAGCGCCCCACCGGAACCATTCCGCGCCGCACGGCCGCCACGACCGTGGTCACCTGGCGATGCGAAGCCCCCGGACCGGACGGCTTCGGCGGCGACCCGTGCGGCCGCCCGGGAACCGGCACCCCACCTGCCCTGCGCATGTGCCCCGACTGCCTTGACCAGCTGCGCCAGGCCATGGGGTAGTGACCAGCGCCGGCCCGTTCGGGGCGGCCGTCGTCGCGAGCTGCGGTCGCTGCAGGGCGGGAGAAGGTGGACGATCGAGATGTCACAGCCACGCGCAGCATCTGGGCCGAGCGAGGTGACGATGCGCCGATCCGCCTTTGCTGCTGTTGCGGCAGCCGTAAGCCTGGTGGCTGGTTGCGCTGGCGGAGCCACCACTACTCAGCAAGCCCCGGGTACGGCAGCTTCCTCTCCACAAGCTCCGAGCCCGGCAGTCTCCTCCGCTCAGCGGTCGCCGCAGGCGTACCGGATCGGGGACTCTTTCGTCCTCCCGGGTAGCAACAACATCGGGACCTTCCAGATCACCGTTGATGGAATCTCCAACGCGGTCGACCCCGCGGCTGTGCAGGCTTACGCCCAGGAATACGGCTCAGCAGAACCCCCACTCGACACCCAGCCGGACCCGGGTCAGAAGTGGGCGATCGTGGCCGTCCACGGCACCAACACAAGCAACCAGCCCGCCTTCTTCCTCACCCAGTTCTTCGTCCTCACCGCTGGCGGAAAGCAGTTCGCTGTCGACATAAACGACAAGAAGTCCCAAAGCGTCGCGGACGGCTACAACTACACCCGAAACCGGGAGCTGAGCACCATGCTCAACCCCGAGCAGACCGGCTACGAATGGGTCGTCTACCAGATCCCCGAACAGCTACCGGTGCAGTCCATCCTGATCAACCCGACCGGATCCTCAACCACCCCCGATACAACCGCTACTGTCGACCTCACCAGGCACTGAGCCCCAGCAATCTCCGACGCGCCAGACCTCCACGCTGCGTCGACCGTCCTGGGCATCACCTCTCCGGGTTCCCGTAGAGGGCTGCCTACCGCGCAAGGCTCAGCTCAGCTGCGGACGGCGCCGTCGGGCCACAGGATCTGGACGGGCAGGCCGTTGTGTTCGGCGTAGGCGACGACGTCGGCGGTCCCGCCGTAGCCGCGGGCGGGCAGGCCGTCCCAGACGGCGAGGACCAGGTCGGCGAGGCCGACCAGGATCTCGCTGCCGGCCATGTGCGCCTCGGAGGTGGAGTCGGCGAGCCCGGTCTCGTGGACCTCGCTCGCGCGGGCCAGCAGCCGGTCGTAGTGCTCGTGGTGCCAGGCGGGCAGGCTGCCGCGGTACCCGGAGGCCGGGATGACCGCCTCCAGGCGGCCGCCGTGCTCCAGGACGAGGTCGGCGAACCAGGCGTCCGGCCCGTCGGCCAGACACGAGATGCCGACCAGGTCGCTGCCGGCGCGGGCGGCCACCGCCTCGGCGAGCAGCACCCGGACCTGCTGCGCGATGGTGCCGGTCAGCCCGCGATGGCCCGTGATCCCCAGACGCATCGTCTCCCCCTTCTCGTCTACAGGTAGACGCCGTGCAGGCGTTCGTCGAACTCTCGCACGGCCTTCGGCGGTGTGGCACTGGTCAGGGAGCGGCGCAGGGAGCGCGCGCGTTCGACGATCCGGCCCGAGCGGTACTCCAGGCCGGTGTCGACGGCCCGGCCGGCGAGCGCGAACGCCGTATCGACGCGGCCGTCGGCCAGGTGCGCGGCGGCGATGTCGAGGGTGACCAGGGCCCGCTGCTTGGCGTGGCCGGCGGCCAGTGCCGCCGGGTCGGCGCCGAGCACCCACTGGGGCTGTGCGAGCCGGGCGCCGCAGGTGACGCGGTAGGTGGCGACCTTGGCCTCGTCGAAGGCGAACACCCACGGCCACGGCGGCACCTCCTCCAGCCGCACCCGGCCCGCCGCGGTCCGGGCGTGCTGCAGAGCCCGCTCGCAGTCACGCTCGCTGCCCGCCGCCGCGTGCCCGAGCGCCTCGGTCGCGCTCAGCCACGCGTCCGCGATCTCCGGCACCCGGCCGTCCAGCAGCCGCCGCGCACCGCCGGCCAGGCCGAGCGCGGACGCGGCGTTGCCCGCATGCGCCTCGAACTGGGCGAGCGAACCGGTCTAGTACGCGGCCAGCAGACGGTTCCCGCTCGCCCGCGCCGCCCGCACCGCCTGCCCGTACCAGGTCCGCGCGGACCCGTGGTCGCCCATGTCCCACGCCAGCCACCCGGCGAAGCTCGCCGCCTCACTCGCCACCTCCGCCAGCCGCCGGCGCTGCTCCGCCGGCGCCCCGCTGGTGGAGGTCTGGATCAGCCTCAGGTGAGCCTGCACCGCGTCCGCGAGGTCGCGCGAGGGGGTGAAAGGGTCCAGGCGCCGGTAGGCGCTGGTGGACAGCCGCAGCGCGGCGGCCTGCTGCCCGGACCCAGAGGTGTCGGGCGCGCCGGTGAGGGCGTTGAGGAGCGGGGCGGTGGCCAGGGCCCCGGCCCCGCTCAGGAAGTCTCTGCGCTGCACTGGCTGTCCTTGTCCCGACGCGGCGTGCTCGGCCAGGCCGACCAGCGTCATCGGGATGTCCAGGTGCGCGGCCGCCGACCGGAGAAGGTCCATGGGGTACGGGCCCGACCCCCGGCTCTCCAGCCGGGAGATTCGGGTCTGGCTGGTCCGGCAGGCCTGCGCGAGCTCTCGCTGGGTGAGCCGCTGCCCTTCGCGGGCCTCGCGGACCACCGCGCCGTAGTTGCCGCTCCGCGACGCCTCCCGCGCCCTCGCTGTCGCCTGCCAGGCCACCGGCCCCACCCCTGCACGCTAGGCGCCGCCACCTGCACGGCGGCGCATCGGGATGCGAAGCGCGCATCAGCAGATGCGCAATCCGCATCACCGATGGTCCCACGAGAGTGATCGCCGATTGACTGTCCGTCAGAAGAGGGGCTTGCCGGATCCTGCCGCGCACACCAGGACGGCCGCCCCGCGCCCGATCGCCCGGCAGGAGGCCCCGTGCTCGCACCCACCGCCGCCACACCACCGCCGTGTACGAGCGCTCCGCCCGGCACCGGCGAGCACACCGTCGGCTTCGAGGTGCCCGCGACCGCGCAGATGGCCCACCTCGTCCGCGGCTGGGCCACCGCCCTCCTCACCGCCTGGCACCTGCCGGCCGACGACACCTGCTCGGTGCTGGCCGAACTCGCCGCCAACGCCGCCGAACACGGCGGCCCCACCATGACGATCCGGCTCCGCCACCACGGCGACGCCCTCGACGTCGACGTCACCGACACCGGCACCCTCCCCGACCGCGTCTGCCGCCGGGCCCTGCCGGGCGCCGTGGCGGACGGACCGGCGGAGGTGCTGAGGGAGGTTCCAGTGGGTGCGCTGCGCGGCCGCGGCCTGCACATGGTCGCCGCCCTCGCCGAGCACCTCCGCCTGGAGCGGCAGCCCGACGGCACCACCCGGGCGCTCGCCGTCCTCCGCCTGCCCGCCACGCTCCCCGCCCGCCCCTGACCGGAGGCCCCGTGCGCACCCCGCCGCCACCCTGTCCCGCGCCCGCCGTCCACCGGCCGGTCCCCGGCGCTCCCCGGCCGGTCCCCAACGCCCCGGGCCTCTACCAGCTCGCGGACGGCCGCATCCTGCTCAACCTGCGGCTCTTACCCGTCGCCGACCTCGCCGCAGGCGCTTGGATCGCCGTCGGCGGCCGCCCGTTCCGAATCGCCGACATGCGCCTGCGTCACGGCGGCGGACGCATCCTGATACTCGCCGGCACCCGCCTCGTCCTGCGCGTCGGCCGAATCGACGAGGTCCTGGTCTTCACCGTCCTCGCCCCCGCCGGCCGGCGGGGGCGCGCATGATGAGCCGTCCGACGCCGAGCCGAATCAGCCCAGAGCAGGCCGCCGCCATGCCACCCGCCCTGTGGCTGGCCGGAGTCCTCGGGCCGGCCCGCCGCGACCTGACCGTCCTGCGCTGGAGCGGCCAGCCGGACCTGCTCGTGCCGCTGCCGACCGGCATCCGCTGGGACACCGTCGCCCTGACCGCCGCCACCGGCCTGCCGCTGCTGACCGCGGCCCTGGCCGGCGCCGCGCGCGAGCGCATCGGGCCCGTGCTCCTGGACGCCCGCACCGCGCAGACCTACTGGCTCCTGCCGCCGGGCTCCGACAGCGCCTGGGCACACGCCCACCCACAGACCAGCGCCCTCGCCGCGGGCTTCCGCATCGAGATGCCCGCCCCGGACACGCCCGCGAGCGGGAACACTTCCGTGGGCTGGGCACACTGGCCCGCCCTCGGCGGCACCCTCACCCCGTCCCGCTGGCTCGCCGCCGCCCTCTTCGGAACCGCCCCGCAACCGGCACCGCCAGCGCAGTGACCGGCTGCGCCGGCTGTTTTGGGCAGCAGGTGTCAGTGGCCAGTGGTTCTTCCCGGCTGGCGGCCAGCATGGCGCGGGCTGGTGGCCACGTCCGCTCCAGATAGATGGCCATCAGGTGACAATGCGTTGTCGGCGTCAGGCTTCCCCGGGGCGCTGGGGCGCGGAACCTTCGAGCCTCGTGGTCGGCCTCCGGATCGTCGGGCGCAGGAATCGGGGCGGCGGGTTCGGGCTGAGCTGGGACCGTTACCGGTGTGGGCCGCAGTCGTTCTGGATCATGGCCATCCGGCCGACTTCCTGAGCGAAAGCGCGACCGTCCGATGTCGACACCGTCGAAGACCAGCAACCCGCCTCGCCTGCCCTCGGACCAGTTGGAGTCCGGTGGCGGCGCCGGGCCGCTGGCCGTGCACCCGAAGGTGTTCCGTGACGAACTGGCTGCCGCCGCCGATTGGGTCGCCGGCTACCTCGGGCAGATCACGGAGCGCCCGGTGGCCCGGCCCATCCCATCGGCGCACCGGCAGGATCTGGCGGCCGGAGGGCTGCCGCAGGAAGGCCAGGACCTCGGAACCCTGCTGGAGTTCGTCGACCGGGCGATCGCCCCGTACCCGACCGGCAACGGCCATCCCGCCTTCTTCGCCTGGATCAACTCACCGCCATCCCCGGCCGGGGTGATCGCCGAACTGCTGGCCACCGCCATCAACGCGACCTGCGGCATGGGCGAGCACGCGCTGATGGATCTCGAACGAGGAGTGGTGCGCGAGCTGGCCTCGCTGGCTGGCATGGCAGCGACCACCGGCGGGGTGCTGACCAGCGGCGGGTCGATGGCCAACCTGCTCTGCCTCGGCGCCGCCCGCACCTGGTTCCTGCGCTGCCAAGACGCCACCGACGGTCCCGCTTACGATCAGACCCACGCCCGCCTGACCGCCTACCACAGCGACCAGGCCCACATGTCGGTCGCCAAGGCCGCCGCCGTGATCGGTCTGCCGCCATGGCGACTGCGCACTGTGCCCACCGCCTCGGACCAGCGCATGGATGTCGGGGCCCTGCAGGCGATGGTCGAAGCGGACCGCGCCCGTGGCCTGCTGCCGTTCTGCGTCGTGTCCAACCTCGGCAGCACCGCTTGCGGAGCCGTCGACCCGATCGAGGCGATCACCCGGGTGTGCCGCAGCCAGGGCATGTGGCACCACGGCGACGGCGCCTGGGGAGGCCTCGGCGCCCTCGTGCCCGAGCTGGCCCCGCTCTACCGGGGTGTGGCCGACCTCGACTCCCTGACGGTCGACCCGCACAAGACCCTGTCGGTACCGGTCGGCTGCGGCGCGGCCCTGGTCACCGACCCTGCCCGGTTGCGCGACGCGTTCGCTTTCCGCGCCTCCTACCTCGACGGCGACCAGGACTGGCCCTGGATGTCCGACTACACCATCGAGCTCACCCGCCCCGGCACCCGCGCCCTGACCCTGTGGGCCACCCTGCGCCAGCTCGGCCGCTCCGGAGTGACCGACCTCCTCCAGCACTACCAGGACCTTGCCGGATACCTGCGCCGGCGCATCCAGCAGCACCCCGCCCTGGAGCTGTGCAACCAGGGCCCGCTGCCCGTGGTCTGCTTCCGTTTGGCTGACTGCCGCGGCACAGGCCTCCCGGACAGGCGAGCGGACCTTCACACGGCGGTGGCCGCACGCGTCCAGGCTCGTGGCCACGCCTATCTCGCCACCGTCTGCCACGACGGCGAAACCGTCCTGCGCGCCTGCCTCTGCAACTACCTCACCACCGCCGACGACGTGGACACCCTCCTCCAAGAGGTCCAATCAGCCATCGACCACCTCCGGACCACCTGACCCGTCGGCACCCCCGAAGCCCAGCGACGGTCACGCTGCGCAATGTAATTCCGAACCGGCCCGTTGGCCACGAACCCGGAGTCTTCAGTGGCCACCAACAGCAGGACTGAGATCCACCTCGCCAATTCGGAGACCGGCACACAGCCGGCCACCTTTCGTGACCGGACGCAGCGGTTGACTATTCCGGTCGGCCGTGTGCCCGGTCTGGCCCACTCCTTGCCGTCGTGGCCCCGCGATTCCGGTTGGCGAAGGGACGCGCCCCGTGAAGCTCGATGAACTCCGCGATCAAGCTCGCTTCAGCCTCCCCTGGATCCTGGTCCGGTGTGGGCCGCCAGGCAACGAGCAGGGTCGCGGAGTCCTGCAGCTGCCAGATGTAGCGTCCGCCCCAGTGGCCCACTGCCTGGCCGGCTCCATGGCGGCGATACTCGTCCAGCCGTTTGCGAAGTCCGCGCTTGCCGGCTTTCCCCGCTGCGGCCTTGCCGACGTACAGAACCGTGGCGCCATCGACCCACGCCGCTGACAGCGCATCAACCGATACGGACGGATCCCGCCCTTGGAAGTGCCCGGCGGGGCTACTGGGCAAGAACCCTGGATTGGACGTCGTGGAGCGGATCACGACGTAGATGCCAGCCTCCCTGGGAACCTGGCTGTCGATCAGCTTGTTGAAGGGCACGAACCCGCAGAAGCCACCCGCAGCAGCCAGCGTCTCCTGCGTCAGCTCGGTTCTGGGAACAGGGACCATGCGCCGCATGATGACATGCGGCGGCAAGGCGATGCTCTGGACTGTGGTGGTGGCCGGCCGGCTCAGAGATCGGTCCAGCTGCAGGCGGGCCGGTCGGGGTGGGCGAGGGACTTCCATACCGGCGCGGACGGCCCTTGGGCCGTGATGTCGTCGAGTGTGGCGGCGCCGGCGGGGACGGTCCGCAGCATGCTCACCACGCGCGTGTCCTCCCGGGCGGCGAGCTGGAGGTCCTCGATCCGGTGGCGCATCGTGGTCGCGGAGCCGCCGGTGAGGATGAACAGCAACCGGGGGAAGACGGCGTAGTGGTCCTTCCACAGCTCCAGCGCGCCCTGCGCCTCGGTGGTGCCGCGCAGCCGGAGCGGTACCGGGGCGAGGTGGTGGAAGCGGGCGTAGCTGATCAGCTTGGAGGAGAGTTTCTCGCTGCTCATGGTGCAGCGGTCGAGTTCGATGAAGCTGCGCAGGTGGACGCGTCCGCGGGCGGTGGTGAGGGTGTAGTACATCAGGGCGTCTGCCTTGATGGCGTCGTTCGAGCGTTCGGAGATGCGGTGGTAAACCTCCGGCGCCCAGTCCAGTGGTCCGTACTCGTCGCCCCGCCGGCGGGCGTCGGCGAGGAAGGCGATGTGGGCCTGGAGGACGTCGTGGGTGTGGGCGGCGAGCAGCTGGGCGCCGGTGGTGGTCAGCGACTGTGGCGGGCTGATCCGGTCCTGCAGTTCGGGGAAGGATCCGGCTAGGGCTCGGCCGGCCTCGGTGAGGAACCATGTGCGGGTCCGGCCGGGGAAGTACCGGGTCACGTGGTCGAGCAGGCCGGCCGCGCGCAGCCCGCGCAGCCGGGAGGCCGGGAAGCCGTGGTCCTCCTGCTCGTCGGCTCCCTCGCCGGTGGTGAACGGGCCGAGCAGGTCGTACAGCTGACGGGAGGTCGCGAGCCGGTGCTGGTAGAGCGCGGCCAGGGCCATCCGGTCGAACTCCAGACCGTCGTAGCGCCGCTTCCGGCGCCGGACGGGGGCGGGTGCCGTCATCAGGGGTCCTCCTTGAGCAGTGCGGTTCGGTGCGTCCCGTACAGAACCCCGCACTCCTTGACGGATCCCTTGATGAACCGGCCCCCGCCCATAACGACTGGGCAACACGGGCCGTCAAGGAATCGGGAAGGATTCCTTGACGGCCGCTGCGCCACAGGTCAGGGCACAGTCAAGGAATCCGCACCTTGATGCCGGCCCTATCTCTTCTACTCCTTCCTCTGGCGCGCCTGGTCCTGGGCCTGCCGGGCCTGAATGTCGTCGGGCAGGTAGGCCGCGACCGCCGGCGGCAGGGCGGGCTCGTCGGTGACGACCTGGCCACCCGATCCCGGGGCTGATCCCAGTTCTCCTGCTCCAGCACCGCCACCCTCCCGACCAGGCCGAGGCCCTGGAAGGTGTCGAGGGCGACGCCGAGCACCTTCGCGGCCCGCGCGGGGGTGATACGTGCGGCCGGCGGGGATCATTACGGGCCTCCTGTTCTTGGTGCTCGGTGAGGCCGGTGCCAACCCTCAGTGGTGACGCGAGAAGCAATGGCCCATGAAACTCGGATGGCTAATCGGTCCCGCGGGTACAAACGCTCGCGCCCGTGACGGCGAAAGGCTCGGCCCTGGGGGTCGGCGGTCCGTGCGAGTTTCTCTCTCCCCGCTCCCTCCGGGGCCCTCCGTGGGTACCACCGCAGGTACCCACGCAGCCACCACTGCAGGTGCGCCCGTAGACACCACCGAAGGTACCCCGGCCACCTCGGATGCGACCGCCCGTTTCCGCAGGTCAGAGCGGGCATTCGGCAGCCGCAGAACTCAGACAACCCCCTCTGTCTGTCCCTCTCCTGTGGTGCTGGTGGTGTGGTGTGTGCGGTAGGGCGGGGACGGGCCGGACGGCGGCGGTTCTGCGCCTGCGGCGGGCCGTGGTTGTTGGGCGCCCGGCGGTGCCGGTCGCGCGGTGCCCGGCGGCGCCGATCGCGGGCGGGCCGCCCGAGGTCGGCGCCACCAGGCGCACCTACGCCCTGGCGGGGCCTGCGGTCCTCTGTTCCTCACGCGGGACGCGGGCGGTTCTGTCGTCCCAGGCGGATTTGAGGACTTCCATCTTCATGGCAGGTCTCCGACCTGGTGTTCTGTGAAACTGGACAGGACGTTCTCGAGGTTCCGACCTGGGGCTTCCTCGTTGGCGACGGCGCGTGGCGTTTGACCTGTGCTTCTGCGGGACCGGGAACGAGCAGCAGCAGTCCGGGGCGATCTCAAGGGGGCCGGCGGGAGCGTTGTGTGTTGCGTGAACATCCGGAGCCTGTGTGGTGCGGGCACTCGGCCGGAGCTGGGTAGGCTCCACGACCGGCCCGAGAGTGGCTGGCTAACGCGCAACGGATCAGACGGGACCCGTCGGATCGCCGGATCCCGGGTGTTGGCGTCAGCGGCGTCTGTCAGACTCCTGCCGTGACGGTGGAGTTGGTGGGGGCTGCGTCGGCTGGTGGAGAGGGGCGCGACCTGGACCTCCATATCCATCGGTCCTGGGGGAGTTGTGTCCGCGACTGGGCCTTCCTCCGCTGCCTCTCAAAGGGTCGAAGCGCCGGCCTCTGGAAGTGTGTGCCTGGCGGTCCCCGCGGACGAAAGCCTCGTCCGGGTCGCGCAGCACCCTCTCACAGAGGAGCATGGCCCCCCAGCGTGGCGGACCGGTCTGCCCTCGGGCGCGCCCTGGCCGAGACGGGACCGTTGGTGGAGATACCGAGGAGGGGCACGCCGCGAGACGGCCGCAGCTCTCGACCGTGGAGATGCTGGTCTACCAGGCGGACCGTTTCGAGCGGCTGTGGGTGCGAGACAACCTGCTGACACTGCCGACGGGAGCGTCGAGCGGGCCTGCGTTACCAGACCGACCGGAAGGTGTTCCGCAACCCCGCCGCGCTGCCGTCATCCTGACGTGAGACGGCAGCGGCGCCTGTCCCCAGCCGCGGCGGTTGTGGGTGACCCGCGCCTGCGACCGCAGGCCGATGGTGGCCGGTGGGTGGTGTGCTCCACGTTTCGTGGCAGGTGCACGGCGGCGCTGCGACGCGCGGGCCGTGCTGACGGGGGCGATGGCCCGGCGCTCCGGCCCGGGTCGTGGTTGCACAGACGGACGGCGGCCCGCACAGCCGGGCAGCTGACCGGCGCGCCGTCGATTCCGACGTCCGGTCCGGATGGAAACCGGCGGCGCGGTGCCGACCCCGCTGCTGGTCCGCCCTGGCCGCGGCGTCGGCCTGGCTCGCTGTCAGCCTGCTGCTGCGGTGGCGGCCGGGTAGGGGGGACCGGCGTCGTGGCTTCCCGGGTGGCCGAGGGGACGCAGGCAGAGGTTCTCCTCTTCACCGACGTGCGGGCACGGCTCGAGCACGGTGATCTCATAAGGCCCGTGAGTACCCGGCCAAGTCAGCCACCAGTCGGCTTTGGACACGCCCTCCTGTTCCTGGCTCTGCAAAAGCGTGAAGTGCGCGCCGGGGTGCCCGGCTTCGAGCTGGCACCGTCGCTCGGCGTCCATCTCGTGAACGGCATTCGGGAGGTTGTTGAGACGTTCGACCTCCTCAGCCGTGATCGCAGCGGTGACGCCACAGTGCGGGTAGCGGGGCGCGGAGCAGCCGCTGCCGTCCGGATGCGAGGCGGGCAGCGCACATTCGGTGCATGAGATGCCCGGGACCACCTGGTAGCCAGCGGGGTCCCAGTTGAGCCAGGTCGATGTGAAGGGCGGCTCTTCGTCGAGTGCGCAGTAGTCGGCGAGGGCGATGTGCGGGCCGGGGTGTCCGGCGGACAACTCACACATGTAGTGCTCTTCGTCGATGAGTTCCCCGCCGGGCAGGCGGGCGAGGCGTTCGAAGTCGTTGTCTGTGAGTGCGAGGAAGGCGCGGCATGGCATGTGACGGATGGTTGCATCCGTCACTGACAATGACACGCTCGTCGCGAAAGGTCATTCACAGGAACGGGTGGGCGGTGAGATGGCGCAGCTCGCCGAGGGGCGGCGCGGCTACGACGGTGAGCTGGGCCGGGTCCTCGTCGCGAAGCTGCGCCAGTCGTGCCCGGCGGTGCGTAGGAGGGCTCGAGCATGCTGGCGATGCCAACACGGGGCAGGGGCGCCACAAATGTCCCCGGCTGGAGCGGCACCGCCGAACTCGTCCTGGACCATGCCGACGACCACGGCGACTGCCCGCGGCTGGACACCGACCACTCCGCCTGCGACCCCTACGGCCTCGACCACCGCCAAGGCCCTCCCGGCGCGCGCCCACGCCGGTCCTGCTCGGCATGCCGCTGACCACCACCGACCGGGGCCTGCGCCTGGCCGCGAGCGACACCGAGGTCTACACGACCACCACTGTGGACGCTGAGATCGCCAACGACGGCGCCGCTCTGGTCTCCGGCAGGCGCTCGCCGACATCTGCGCGCGCCTGCCCAAGAGCACAGAGGTCGGCCTGGAGCTTGGTCGTCGACTGAGGCGCCGCCCGGTTCACGCTGCCGGTGCTGCCGGTCGACGGGTACCCGGTGCTGCCCGCCCTCCCGGACCTGGTCGCCAGCATGCAGGCCGACGTTCTTGCCGACGCCGTTGCCCAGGTCGCCGCCGCCGCGATCCAGCGCGTCGCCCGGGTCGCCACCCGCACCACCCCCGTCCGCTTTGTCGTCGGGCAGGACGAGGATCAGCTGTGCATCGAGGCCGGGTCCGGCGACGACGTGCAGGCCAGCGACCAAATCCCCGTCCACGCCGACGGCCGGCTCGACGGCGAGGCCGGCGGCGATGAACCCGTGCCCGCCCTCCATCCGTCTTACCTGATGGACGGGTTGAAGGCGTTCGGCACCTCCGAGGCGGAGATCCGCGTCCGCCACCCGCACAAGCCCGCCTACCTGGCGGGCCGGGTCGGCGACGGCATCGACGCCGCCTATCGGCACCTGGTCATGCCGGTCCGCCTCTCCGGCTGACCCAGCCACCCCGTCCCTCCAGGCTCCCCCGGCCCCGCTCCCGCCCGTGCCGGCAGCCGGCGCGAGGAGCTCGCCACTTTCTGACCCCGCCCCGGCACCTCGCCGACACCCCTGAAAGGGACCGACCGCCCGTGAGGCTCCCGCGCCTGCCCGACCTGCTCCGCCGCCGCCCCGCCGCGCCGCCCGCCCCCGCCGACCCCGGCGACGGCCTGCCGAGCGTCTACCTGCCCGAGCTGCCCGCCCCCGAGCCGGAGCCGGACGACACCTGGTGCGCCTGGCCGGACGAGCCCGACCCGGCCGTCCGGCAGGCGATGGACGACGCCACCGCCGCCCACCGGGCCGCCGTCGCCGCCTGGAAACGCAGCGAGGACCCGTGGGCCGCCCTGCACGCCCAGGGCGACACCCCCGCCACCTGACAGCCCACCGCACCGCTCCTGGGCCCGGGCGCACAATGCGGCCGGGCCCTTGCCGCGCCACCAACCCGGAAAGCAGGAACCCCGCCGTGACCCAGTACCACAGCGCCCCGGCCTTCCCCGGCAACCACGAGACCACCACCGACGCGCCCTACCTGATCTGGCACACCCCCGCCCAACCGTCAGGAGACCCCCTGTGACGTTCCCCCGCAAGTAGCAGCTCTGGCCCGCCGCCGACCACACCCCGGGCGTACCGGGCGGAGCCCCCGGCCCGCACACCGGCCAGGCCGGCGGGGGAGAGCGGGTCATCATCGTGCAGTTGCCCGCTGACCAGCCGCCCGTCGCTGACCACCACGGGCCAACCGCGGCCGACGTTGCGGCCGTCCGCGCCGCGGTCGGCCGCCACGCCCGCTTCTTCGTCCTGCTCCTGGCCAGCGTGATCCTCGCCTCCGCCTCCCTCGCCGGACTGCGCTGGGCCGCCAACACCACCCCCGCACCGGCCGGCGCCGCCACCGGCCGGTGATCCACGCCCCGCTCACCGACCCGCCACCCGCACCTACGAGCCCCACGCCTGACCGGACACCGTCCGGCCGGACATTCCGGGAAGGACCGCCGCCCGTGCCACCGGGATCATCTCCCTCGGCCGACGCCTCACCGCACCCGGCCACGACGTCCACGTGACCCCGCCGCGACACCACCCTCGACCTCCTCCACGACGGTGAGCTCCTCGACACCGACCTCCTCGCCGACCACCGCGAGCGCATCGACGCGATCGAGGCCGACACAACCGCCTGACACGCCACCACCCCGGCCGCTCAGCGGCTCCGTCCCCGCCCACCTGGACAGGACCGCCCGCCCCGCCGGGCCGTGCGCACCGCTCCGACCGCGTAAGCATGGATCGGGTTGCGTACCCGCGCACCCCGTGCGCCCGCCGGCGCGTCCGGGGTGCGCAGCGGCAGTCGTCGGTTGCCCGGAAACGACCAGAGGCCGTCACCC
>NZ_JBHWBW010000022.1:0-34168 GCF_042735675.1 Kitasatospora sp. NPDC059571 | reverse complement strand
TCGGAATCGAATCCGCGCGGGCCCGGTCGGGCGAGGGCCGGCTAAACCCGGGCGGCGGTCTCCTCGCTCGACGATTCCTTCCCCCTGCCGGGCCGCGGGTCGGCGGCGGGCCCGGCCAGCGCGGGCAGGCGCGCGCCCTCGATGTCGACGTCCGGGATCAGCCGGCCGAGCCACCGGGGCATGCTCCAGGCTCGCCGTCCGAGCAGCGCCATGGCGACCGGCACGAGCGTCATGCGGACGACGAAGGCGTCGACGAACACGCCGAAGGCGAGTGCGAAGCCGATGGACTTGATGATCGGGTCCTCGTTGAAGATGAATCCGCCGAAGACCGCGACCATGATCAGCGCGGCGGCCACGACGACCCGAGCGCTGCGCGAGACGCCCTGGGCGATCGCCTCGGCCGGGTCCTTGCTGTGCTCGTAGTGCTCGCGCATCCGGCTGACCAGGAACACCTCGTAGTCCATGGCGAGGCCGAAGAGCACACCGGTGAGCAGGACCGGGAGGAAGCTGGTGACCGGTCCGACGGCAGGCACATTGAGCAGGCCGTTCAGGTGTCCCTGCTGGAAGACCCAGACCGAGGCTCCCAGGCTTGCGCCGACCGAGAGCAGGAATCCGAGCGCCGCCTTGAGCGGCACCAGGACCGATCGGAACGCGATGGCCAGCAGGATCAGCGCCAGTACGACGATGACACCGATGAACAGCGGGAGCGCGCTGCCGAGCTTTCCGGCGACGTCGATGGCCATGGCCGTCTGGCCGGTGACATAGAGGGAGCCTTGCGCGTCCGCGACCGTGGGGGCCAGATCGCGCATGCGGTGGACCAGGTCGGTCGTGGCCTGGTCGTCGGGGCTCGACTTCGGCACCACGGACATCACCACGACCTCACCGGAGGGGCTGGCCACGGGCGCCGAGACGGCGGCCACGTCCTGGTCGGCCGCCAGCGCGGTGCGCAGCCGGGCGATGGTGTCCTGCCGCTGGTCCTGCGGGACGTGTTCGGTGTCCACGACGGTGATGAGGGTGGCGTTGAAACCAGGCCCGAAGCCCTCGGTGAGCAGCTCGTAGCTCTTGTGCTGGGTGCTGGCCGCGGGCTGGGAGGCGTAGCTGGGCAGTCCGAGGCGCAGATCGCGCGCGGGGAGGGCGAGTGCCAGCAGGCCCACGACGCCGACGAGCAGGACGACGGCCGGTGCGCGGGTGACGGTCCGGGCCCAGGCCAGGCCCCAGGAGCCGGCCGTGCGGTCCTTGCGCTTGCTCTTGCGCTTGGGCCGGCGTGGGCGCATGCGCTCGCCGAACACGCCGAGGACGGCGGGGAGCAGGCTGATGGCGACCAGGACGGCGATCAGTACGGTCACCGCGCCGGCGAGGCCCATGATCGTGAGGAACGGGATGCCGGTGATGGCCAGCGCCGCGAGGGCGATGACGACCGTGGCTCCGGCGAAGACGACTGCGCTGCCGGCCGTGGCGGTGGCTCGTGCGATCGACTCCTCCCAGTCGGTGTCGGGATCGGCGAGCTGCTCGCGGTGCCGGGAGATGACGAACAGCGCGTAGTCGATGCCGACCGCCAAGCCGATCATCAGCGCCAGTACGGTCGCGGTGCCCGTCATCTGCACGAAGCCGGAGACGAACATCGTGCCGAGCACGCCGACGGCGACGCCCAGGAGGGCGGTCAGAAGTGGCAGTCCGGCCGCGACGATGGAGCCGAGCGCGACGGCGAGGACAACGAAGGCGAGGACCACGCCGACCAGCTCGGCCGGGCCGCCGGCCTCGGTCTTCGGGTTCATGGCCGGGCCGCCCAGCTCGACCTGCATCCCGCCGTCGCGCAGGGGCTGGACCAGGGCGGACAGTTCGTCCTTGGCCTCCTCCGACACGTTGGGGGCCTCGTCGATGAACCGGACGTCGGAGTAGGCGATGGCGCCGTTGGTCGACACCGCGCCGGGCCCGGTCGGCTGGGAGACGGCGACGACGCCCTCCACCTTCTCCGCCTTGCGCAGGACGCTGTCGAGCGCCTGCTGCTGCTCCGGGTCCGTGACGGTCTTCCCCTCGGGGGCGGCGACCACGATGCGTACGATACCGCCGGCGGCGGGCGGGAACTTTTCCTTCAGGAGGTCCTGTGCCTGCTGCGCTTCGACGCCGGGGACCGTGAACTCCGTGGACGTCTTCCCGTGCAGGGTCGCCCCCAGGGCGCCGACGACGGCGAGCACGAGTATCCAGGTGGCGATCACCCAGCGGCGGCGGCGGACCATCCACCGCGCCCAGGCGTACAGGCGTGAGGCCATCGATGCATTCCTTACCGGTCGAGACCCTGATCAAGAGAAGCCAGAGGTGCTTAGGGGCGGCGGAGGGGTCAGAGCAATACACCTCCACCGCGCTTTACACCGTAACGCATTTTTGCAGCCCAATGTAAATTAGCCTTCGATGGTAAAGTTGCGGCATGACGGGTGACAGCCTCAGGGAACGCAGCAAGGCGCGACGCAGGGAAGCGATCCTCACCGCCGCCTACGAGCTGTTCGCCGAGCGGGGCTTCGACGCCACGAGCATCGCGGACATCGCCGAGGCGGCCGAGGTCTCACCTCGCACGGTGACGCTGTACTTCCCCACCAAGCTCGAACTGGCGATGGAGCACTTCAACGCGTTCGTCGACCAGCTGGCCGCCGCGCTGCACGCGAGGCCCGCAGGGCAGGGCATCCTCGACACCGTCGAGCAGCGGATGCGCGAACAGGCGGAGGCCCAGGGCAAGTTCGACGAGGCCTACGACCGGATGCTGCAGTCCAACCCCCAGCTCAAGGGCCTGTGCAGGAGCCGGCTGGCCGACGTCATCCAGGACGGCGCGCGCCTCCTCGCCGAGGAGCAGGGCTGGCGCCCCGACGACCTCGCGCCGCGCATCCTCGCGGCCACCGTGGCGAGCGTCATCGGCGAACTGATGCACCGCTCCGAGCCGGGCGACCTGGAGACCGCCATGGCCTTCATCCGCGCCGCGGCCGCCACCCTGCCGCCCGGCTGATTCCCTCCGGCTCCGATCTCCACCCCGGCCGCCAGGACGCAGCGGAGGTGACGCCGAGCAGCGCGGAGACGGACACGGGCTGGCGGATCCCGCGTCCCCGAAGCCTGCCCCGTTCGAGCGGAGCACGCGTTTCTCTCCCCCGTCCCTGGGCGGCGCTCACAACCAGCCGTTGTCGATGGCCGCCCGAATGGTTGTTTCACCCGACTGCCTGCCAATCCCTAGGTTTGCCGGAACGACCCTGGAGGGGCCGATCCGGACGGGCCTGCATCGACACCGCCCGCCCCCGGTGATCGCGGCCCCTGCGGTCCACATGCCGTGACCCCGAGTCCGAACACGCGGAGGCAGAATCGTGGAAACGCCGACCATCACTCGCAGACAGGGACTTCAGCTGATGGCTGCGGTCACCGGCAGTCTGGCGCTCGGCACGGGCGGGGCCGCCGCGGCGGGTGCCCCCGCGCCGTACCTGGTCGGCCGCGGGATCGCCGACATCACCGGCGCCGCGGCCGAGAGCGACATGATGGGCTACTCGATTCCCGGCCAGCAGACCGCCGGCATCCACCAACGGCTGCGGGCACGGGCGTTCGTCATCGCCGACCCGGCGAGCGGCAATCGGATCGCCTGGTGCAACACCGACCAGGGCATTCTCCCCTTCGCCGTCTTCCAGGCAGTGATCTCTCGCCTCGTCGCCCTGTACGGCGGCACCTACACCGAGCAGAACATCTCGGTCAGCGCGACCCACACGCACTCCGGACCAGGCGGATGCGCCCACGACCTCGCCTACAACCTGTCGATCGGCGGCTTCCAGCAGCAGAACTTCGACGCCGTCGTCTCGGGCGTCGTCGAGGCGATCAGCGCCGCCCACGCCGACCTGCGCCCCGGCACCATCACCCTCAGCCGCGGCGAGCTGACCGACGCCAGCGTCAACCGCTCCCGCGCCGCCTAAGCAGATCCCGGCACCGCGACCGGGGAGAGACCCCAGCCCTCCCCCGGCCCCCGCTCGAAGCGCAAGTCCCTGCTCGCCAGCACGATCGGCAACGTCCTCGAGTGGTACGAGTGGAGCGCCTACGCCGTCTTCACCCCCTTCATCGCCAAAGCCATGTTCCACGCGACCGACCCGATGTCCGCGCTGATGTCCACTCTCGCCGTCTTCGCGGTGGGCTTCCTCGTGCGCCCGCTGGGCGGCATCGTCTTCGGACGCGTCGCCGACCGGCGCGGCCGCAAGTTCGTCCTGGTCACCACCATGCTGATGATGGCCGGCGGCAGCCTCGCCATCGGACTCATGCCCGGCTACGCCACCCTCGGCGCCTGGGCCTCGCTCGCTCTCCTCCTCGCCCGCATGGTCCAGGGCTTCGCCCACGGCGGTGAGTCCGCGACCGCCAACACCTACATCGCGGAGATCGCGCCCATCGAGCGCCGCGGCCTGTGGGGAAGCATCGTCTTCGTCGCGATCTTCGGCGGCTCGGCCCTCGCCTTCACCGTGGGCGGAGTCGTGACATCCGCCCTCGCCAAGAGCGAAGTCGCCCAGTGGGGCTGGCGCATCCCCTTCTTCCTCGGAGCGCTGCTCGCCCTCGCCGCCCTCTACCTGCGCCGCAGCATGGACGAGAGCGAGGTGTTCTCCGACGAGACGTCGAACACCGAGGCCCGGCCGCTTCCCAAGTGGCAGGTGGCCCGCCCCGTCCTGCTGGTCATCCTGATGACGTCGGGCATCACCGCCACCCACTACACCTGGACCTCGTACGTCTCGACCTACGCCATCACCCAGAAGGGCATGGACCCCGGTGTCGCCTACTGGTGCTCGGTCGCGGCGCAGTGCATCGCCCTGCTCACCCTGCCGCTGTGGGGCCACCTCTCCGACCAGATCGGCCGGCGGCCGCTGATGATCGCGTTCGCGGTGCTGATGTGCGCCCTGCAGATCCCGCTCAAGCAACTCATCGGCTCGCCGGGATGGACGCTGCTGGTGGCGGACTCCGTCGCCCTCGCCCTTGTGGCCATCCCCGGAGCACTGCTGTCCGCCACCATGGCGGAGAACTTCCCCACGAGGGTGCGCACCCAGGCCATCGGCTTCGCGTACTCGGTGTCCGTGGCGATCTTCGGGGGCACCGCGCCGTACCTGAACCAGCTCTTCATCAGCCTCGGCCAGGCCAGGCTCTCCAGCTTCTACATCATGCTGCTGTGTGTGTTCACGGGCATCGCGTGCTACCTCATGCGGGAGACGAAGGGCATCCGGCTGAAGGACGCCTGACGGCTCGACCGGGGTGGAGCGCCGTCCGCTCCGCCCCGGCTCATGGCGTGGTGGGGGGAAGGGTGAATCGGAAGGCGCCGGTTGCGCCGCCCAGTTGGAGCCAGAGGTGCTCGGGCTGGGTGACGACCCTGAGTGCGATGGCTGCGCAGCCGGGGCAGCGGGCGGTCAGGCCGGGTCCCGATCCGTAGACGTGCAGCTGGGCCATGGTTGCCGGGAGACGGCAGGAGGGGCACAGTCGCCAGGCTGTGGTCGGGTCGATCGCGAAGACCTCCCCGAGCGGTCCGGCGAGCGCGTTGCCGTCGAGGTACAAGGGGTGCTTGTCCATGGCCGGGGTTCTCCTTGCCGTGCGGCGCGGGTGGGTCAGCCGAAGCGTTCGGTGCGGATCTGGTCGGGTGTGTACCCGTTGGTCAGCAGGAGGGTGGCGGCGTGCTCGACGAATCCGGTCGGGCCGCAGACGAAGCAGTGGGTTGCCGCGGCGGCCGACAGGTCCGCCAGGTCGCGTTTGGTCATGCGTCCTGCGGGGCGCTTGGAATGGTCCGGCGCGCGGCGGGTGTAGAGGCGTCGGACGCGGACGTGGTGATCGTCTGCGTCGAGTTCCGTGGCGTACCAGACCTCTTCGGGTTGGCGGACGGAGTAGAGCAGTGTGCAGGGCTCGTCCGAGGCGGCGGCGAGCCGTGCACGCAGCATCGCCATCAACGGCACGATGCCAGAGCCTCCGGCGACAAGCAGGAGCGGGCCGGGTTCCTGGGGGGTCCAGACGAACCAGCCTCCGAGCGGTCCTTTGACCTCGACGTCGGCGCCCACGGGGAGGTCGCCGGCCAGGTACGGGGAGACCTCGCCGCCGAGCGCCGCCTGGACGCCCAGCTCGATGCTGTTGGTGTCGGAGGGGGCTGCCAGCGAGTAGCTCCGGACGGCCTGGTAGCCGTCGTCGGCTGTCAGCCTGACGTCGACGTGCTGGCCCGGGAGGTGTCCCGGCCATCGCGGGACGTCGAACCGCAGTGTGCGGCCGGTCGCGGTCTGTTCGGTCCGCTCGGTCAGGCGGGCCCGTCGCCAGCCGCGCATCAGTCGCTCCAGTAGCGCTGCTCGCGCCACGGGTCGCCGTAGTCGTGGTAGCCGGCCGACTCCCAGAAGCCGGGTTCGTTGTCCGGGGTGAGGATGAGCCCCTTGGCCCACTTCGCCGACTTCCAGAAGTACAGGTGCGGGATCACCAGGCGGGCCGGGCCGCCGTGGTCCGGGGAGAGCGGGTAGCCGTCGAAGGAGTGCGCCAGCCACGCCTTGCCGCCGGTCACGTCCGCCAGCGGGAGGTTGGCGGTGTAGCCGTCGAAGGACTCGGCGATAACGAAGTCGGCCGCGGTGTCGACCTCGTCGAGGAAGACATCGAGGGAGACGCCGCGCCAGCGGGTGTCGAACTTCGACCACCGGGTCACGCAGTGGATGTCGACGGTGGGCTCCTCCTGCGGCAGGGCCATCATCTGGTCCCAGGTCCACGAGCGGGTCTCCCCCGTCTCGGCGGTCACGGTGAACGACCACCGGTCGGTGGGGATGTGGGAGGTGGGACCGGCGGACAGGACGGGGAAGTCCTCGGTCGGATACTGACCCGGTGGCAGCCGACTCGCGACGGTACGGGCCTTCCCGCGGAACCCCGGTGACAGGCTGCCCATGGGCTCACTCCTCTCGCTCGGGGCACGCTCCCGCCCCCCGGCTCGCCGTGTCCCGTTCCATCCATGGTCCGCACCTGCTGTGCGCCTGCAACCCGGCACACCTGGGTGCCCGGTGTGGGCAACGGCACATCTGCCTCCATGTGGGGCCGCGTGGGGCTCTATGACCAACTGGCGCTTGCCCAGGCGGCTTTGCCGCGCGCGTCTCCGCCTCACAATGGCGGCCACAGGACGGCTACTCTCGGGTAGGAATGCGGTTCTACGGGCGTAGCCTCACGGCATGAACTCGTATGAAAGCTTTCCGGGGGCACGGCCGCGACGGCTGCGGACCACGCCCGCGATGCGGCGGATGACCGCCGAGACGCGGCTGCACCCGGCCGGCCTGATCCTGCCCGTGTTTGTGCGCGAGGGCATCGACGAACCTGTGCCGATCGGCGCGATGCCTGGTGTCGTCCAGCACACGCGGGACACCCTGCGCCGCGCCGCGATGGAGGCGCTGGAGGCCGGTGTCTCCGGGATCATGCTGTTCGGTGTACCCGAGGACGCGAAGAAAGACGCGGCGGGGACCGCGGGCACGGACCCCGACGGCATCCTCCAGGTCGCGATCCGGGACGTGCGTGGAGGTCGGCGACGAACTCGTCGTCATGGCGGACCTGTGCCTCGACGAGTTCACCGATCACGGGCACTGCGGCGTCCTCACCGCGGACGGACGGGTCGACAACGACGCCACCTTGACGCGCTACGCCGAGATGGCACAGGTCCAGGCCGAAGCCGGCGTCCACGTCGTCGCGCCGTCCGGGATGATGGACGGCCAGGTCGGCGTGGTCCGCGCCGCCCTCGACGCGGTCGGCAAGCAGGACGTGTCGATCCTCGCCTACACCGCGAAGTACTCCTCCGCCTTCTACGGGCCCTTCCGCGAGGCCGTCGGCTCGTCCCTCAGAGGCGACCGCAAAACGTACCAGCAGGACCCCTCGAACCTCCGCGAGTCGATGCGCGAGCTCGCGCTGGACCTGGCTGAGGGCACGGACATGGTCATGGTCAAGCCCGCCAGCCCCTACCTGGACGTGCTGGCGAAGGTCGCCGCCTCCGTGGACGTGCCGGTGGCCGCGTACCAGATCAGCGGCGAGTACGCGATGCTCGAGGCCGCCGCCGAGAAGGGCTGGATCGACCGCGACGCGGCGATCCTGGAGACCCTCACCGGCATCCGACGGGCCGGCGCGCAGCTGATCCTCACCTACTGGGCCACCGAGGTCGCCCGGAAGCTCTCGCGCCAGGGATCGCAGTCGGCGTGACGGGTGTCGCCCGCTGGTTCCTGGGCTTCCCGGCCGTGCCCGAACTCGCCGGCGGCCATGCGCCCCGCTGTTATCAACGGCGAACACTGCGTCCAGGCCACCCCACACGGGCGCACCGTCGGTACCCTCTCCTTCGACCTCGCTGACGGGTGCCTCCAGCAGGTCGACCCCGACAAGCTCAGCGGCCTGACTCCGACAACGGCTTGGCGCTGCCGTGGAACGCCGGTCGCCTTCCCACCCGCGTGGTGGGCGGGAAGGCTCAGCTGGGTCGGGCAAGGCCCCGGCCAAGCTCGGGTCGTCAGCCCAGGTCGGCCACCATGCGGTTGGCCAGCTGCTTGGCCGAGCCGGGGTTCTGGCCGGTGTAGAGGGTGCGGTCGACCTCGATGTGGGGCAGGAGCGGGAGTGTTCCCTTGGCGTAGTGCGCGCCGCTCTCGCGCAGCCGGTCCTCCAGGAACCAGGAGGCCTTGCGGCCGAAGCTGTTCAGCTTCTCCTCGAAGTTGGACAGTGCGGTGATCCGGTATCCGGCGAAGGGCCAGGAGCCATCCTCGTTCCTGGCCGCGAGCAGCGCCGCCGGTCCGTGGCACAGCAGCCCCAGCGGTCGGCCGGAGGCGAGTTGCTTGGTGAGGAGCGCTCCGGACACCTCGTCGTGGGAGAGGTCCTCCATGGGGCCGTGGCCGCCGGGGTAGAAGACCAGGTCGAAGTCGTCGGGGTACATCTCGCTGAGGGAGGCCGGGGTGTTCAGTGTGTCCTGGATGGTGGCGAGGTAGTCGGCGACTTCGCGGAGGGTGCCCGGAAGGCCGGCAGTGCGGCCCATGCTGATCTTGTCGAGGGTGGGCCGCTTCCCGCCGGGGGTCGCGATGGCGATCTCCCATCCGGCCTCGGTGAAGATTTTGTGCGGCATCGCGAGTTCCTCGCCCCAGTAGCCCGTGGGGTGCTTCGTGCCGTCCTTCAGCGTCCAGTACTCAGCCGCCGTCACGACGAAGAGGACTCGGGTCATGTTCTCGCCTTCCTTGGTGATGACGGGGCCGTAGGGCGGTGTCGGGGGGGGGGGGGCGCCCGCCGGGGGCCGGGGGTCCACCTTCCTGGGGCGCGCGGGCAGCCCCCCGCACCTGTCGGGCGCCGCCCGCTCGGCCCGTTCGACGGCGGCCCTGGCATCGGCCAGCAGCTCCTGCGGGCCGGACCAGCGCAGCGCCGGATCGGTGCGCATCCGGTGCCGCACCTCCTCGGCGGTGCGGGCGCCGAACAGCCGCCCGCCCACCGCCAGGTACTCGTGCTCGAGCCCGGCCAGCAGCTCCAGCCCCGTCCCGTGCAGCTCCTCGGCGCTGCGGTCCGTCGTGGTGTGGATCCGCGCAAGGCGCGCGTACACCTCCCCGCCGTCCGGCAGCCAGCACAGGCCAGGGCGCTGCGACGGCCGGCCGTGCGGGGCCAGTCCGGCCAGGACGTTGCGGTACTCGGCGAAGGCCGGCCGCACCACCGCGGTCAGCAGCCGGTCCCGCTCGGCCGCCCGGCCGGGGGAGAGGGGGACGGCGGCCAGCGGGTCGCCGGACGGGTCGTCGAGGTACCCGTCGAGCCGGGCCACCGCGCGGCCGGCCCGTTCGGCGACCGGCAGCCGCCCGGCGGCGAGGCCGCCGCGGTGCCGCCCGGCCGCCTCCGCCAGGTAGCCGGGGATCGCGGCCAGCCGCGCCAGGTAGCCCTCCTCCCCGTCCTTGCCGCTCGGGCGCAGCGCGGGCAGCGCGACCAGCAGGCGCCCCAGCGGCGAGGTGTCGTAGTCGGCCACGGTGTGCTCCACCAGCCGGGCACCGACCCGGTCGGCGAGCGCCTCGGCCTGCTGGACGACGACGGCACGGGTGATCGCGTCCTGACCGGAGGCCGCGGTCGAGCGGGCCTGCGCCGCGATCCGGCGGGCCCTGGCCGCCAGCTGCTCGTCGGCCGCCTCGGTCAGGTCGCGCAGGCGGTGCTCGAAGCCGGGCAGGCCCTCCAGGGCGTCGCTGAGCGGGTCCTCCTCGGCGATCAGGTCGAGCGTCCGGTCGGCCAGCTCGGCCACGGTGGTCACAGATGTCTCCTCACTCGGTCTCGGGGGTCTGCGGCACGGCGGGTGTCAGGCGACCGGCCGCACCTTCACCTCGATCAGGCCGACGGCCTCCCGGGCGCGGTCCACGGCCTCCCCGGGCGTGGCACCGCAGGCGATCGCGGAGCCGATCCGGTCCCACGAGCACCGCAGTTCGTACGTGCGGTCGCCGGGCTTGAAGCTCACGGCCGCGGAGACCACCCCGGGGACGGCCAGTGCCTCCTCGACCCCGCTCACCGCCTCGATCTCGCCGGGGTCGGCGACCACGAAGCGGATCGCCGCGGCCTGCCCGGCCGTCCCGTTCAGCGGCGCCGGCAGCGGCTGCCCCTTCATCACCGCCCAGAAGCTGCGCACCAGGTCGATCCCGTAGGCGCGCTCGATCAGCTCGATGATGGCGTCGCCGGCGAACCGGCCGGCGCATTCCACCAGGTACGGGGTGCCGTCGGCCACGATCCACTCGCAGTGCGTGATGCCGCTGCCGAACCCGACGGCCTGCAGCAGCCGTTCGGTCCGCTCCAGCATCGCGCGAGTCAGCTCCGGTGAGATCCCTGCAGGAGCGACATGCCCGGACTCCACCGGCCGCGGGCCGGGGTAGAGCTCCTTGGCGGTGACGTTGCCGAACAGCGCGACACCGTCCCGCACCAGCATCTCGACGCTGAACTCCGGCCCGACGACGCAGCGTTCGGCGAGCATCCGGAGCGGCATCGGCCGGTCCGGCACGAACACGCCCTCGTCCTGCACCGTGCACTCGGCCCACGCCTCGTCCACCTCGTCCGCCGCGTGGAGGACCCGGACGCCCACCGCCGCCTGCCGGTTGGCCGGCTTGAGCACCACCGGGCCGGGATGGGCCGCCATGAACGCACGCAGCGCGTCCGGGGAGGCCACCGGCTCGGACTCCGGGTTGGCGATCCCGGCGGCCCGGGCGACCAGGCGCAGCTGCTCCTTGTCGCGCAGCAGCGAGGCCGCGCCGAACCCGGCGCCCGGCACGCCGTAGCGCTCGGAGAGCCGGGCCGCGAACGGGACCCCGTAGTCGGAGAGCGGGGCGACGGCGACCGGTGCGAGGTCGGGCCGGGCGTTGTAGAACGCGTCGGCGGTGCCCGGCAGCTGGTACTCCCACTGGACGAGCTCGCGGACGACCGGGAGCTGACCGACCTGGGTGAGCAGGTCGCGCTTGCGCACCACGTCGGGCTCCTCGATCACGATCACCGTGGCGTCCGGCTGGAACTCGGCGAGGGACTTGAGCGCCACGAGGGAGAACCCGACGACGACGACCGGCTGCTCGGACATGACTGAACTCCTGCCTGGAGAAGGGGAGGTAGGGGGAGGGGCCGGCGGCTCAGGCCGACACGGTCTCGGCCGCGGGCCGGGCGGGGGCGGCGGCGGGCTCGCGGAGTCCCGCGGCGGTCGCGGCGGCGGAGAGCAGGGCGACGGCGCCGCAGAGCCACCAGGCGGGCGCCCCGAGGTGGTCCCAGGCGAACACGCCGATCGCCGGGCCGACGGCCGAGCCGAGGCCGAACATCGCCTGCGAGGCGGCCAGGTAGCGGGCCCGGTGCTCGGCCGGCTGCTTCGCGGGGTGCGCGAAGGTGGTCGGGCCGCTGACCATCAGCCCGACGTCCGAGAGCACGATGAGCCCGAGCACCACCGCCGCGGCCTGCGGCGCCAGCGCGTACCCGGCCAGGCCCAGCCCCATCACCGCGATGCCGAGCCCGCCGGCCACCGCGGGCCGCCAGCTCTGCACGTACGAGGTGATCTTCAGCTCGCAGGTGATGACCAGCAGCGAGGAGGTCACCAGGACGGCGCTGTACAGCCGCGGGGAGTGCCCGCCCTCGGTGAGCTGGAGCGGCAGCATCGCCATCGACTGGATGTAGACGATCGCGCTGAGCAGCATCCCGAGCAGGTAGAGCAGGTAGCGGTGGTCGCGCAGGACCACGGCGTAGCTCCCGGCGGCCTTCTTCTCCGGCGCGCGGTCGGTGGGCAGGGCGGGGGCCTGCTTGCCGACGGCGGTGCGGGGGAGCAGCACGGCCGCCACCAGCGCGTACAGCAGGGCGGTGCCCGCGTCGAACCAGAACAGCGCCGACCAGTCGAGCCCGATCAGCACGGCGGCCACCAGCGGGCCGACCGCGGCGCCGACGTTGAGGGCGATCCGCAGCATCGAGAAGGCCATCACCCGGTGCTCCTCCGGCATCAGCTCGGTGAGCATCGCCGAGGCGGCCGGCCGGTAGGCCTGGGTGATCGCGCCGGCCCCGGCGACCACGGCCGCCAGGGCGAGCTCCCGGCCGGGTTCGGCCAGCAGCGGCATCGCGGCGACCAGGGCGGCGGACCCGGTCATCGCGGTGATGATGGTGTTCCGCGCGCCGAGGCGGTGGGTGAGCTCGCCGCCGAGCAGCGTCCCGAAGACGGCGCCGAGGCTGTACGCCCCGAGGAAGATCCCCACCTCGCCGACCGGGAACCGCTGGTGCACCAGGAACAGTGCCAGGAAGGTCTGCATGAAGGCGCCGAGCTGGTTGACCAGCACGCCGCTCAGCAGGTACCGCACGGGTGCGGGGGTGACCCGCAGGGTCGCCAGCACACCCGGCGGGGCGGGCTGCTTCTCGTTCTCGCTCATGGGCCTGCCCTCTCCGATCCGCTACTCGCCGAGCCCGATGCTCTGGTCGAAGCCGAAGACGTCGTCCGGGTCGTACTTCCGCTTGACCTCGACCAGCCGCGGCAGGTTGGCGCCGTAGTAGGCCCGCTGCCAGTCCGTCAGCTCGGGGTCCACGAAGTTCTGGTAGGCCGCGTCGGACACGTGCGGGCCGACGGCGTCGTACAGGCCGTTGAGCCAGTCCAGGTTCTCCGCGACCAGGGCGGGGGAGTCCTCGGCCGTCCAGGAGGTGTCCATGGAGACCAGGAAGAGCGTGTCGCGGTGCACGAAGGCGGTGTCCTCGGCCGCGACCCGGTTGATCTGCCCGCCCCAGGCGAACAGGCCGACGCCGCCGCCGTCGGTGTTGGTGCTGCCCGGCCACCGCTCGACCCAGGAGAGCATCGCCCCGATGCCCTCGTCGGCGACCGGGCCCGCGGTGAAGTTGGTGCGCAGCGCGAAGTCGCCGCCCGAAGTGGCGTGGGACATGTGCATCTTGGCGTCCCAGTAGGTGCGGTCCTCGAACTCGGCGGTGGCCGGGGCGGCCGCGGTCAGCGCGTCGTCCAGGATGCTCCGCAGCTCCGCGGACGGGCCGAGGTACTGGGCGACCGTGGTCACCACCGCGTTCTCCCGGCCGGCCCGCCGGTCGGGGCCGGCGGTGCTGACGCCCAGCCGGGCCGCGAACTCGTCCGGGGCGTGCGCCACGATCCGCTGCAGCACCGGGAGGACGGTCATCGCGTCCGACCAGCGCCAGGTGAGGCTGCAGGTGGACACATCGCCGACCGGCTGCGCCTGGAAGGTGAAGGAGACGTTGATGCCGAAGTTCCCGCCGCCGCCCCCGCGGCAGGCCCAGAAGAGGTCCGGGTTCTCCCGCTCGTTGCAGGTCAGCAGGCGCCCGTCGGCGGTCACCACCACGGTCTCCACCAGCGCGTCGCAGGTCAGGCCGAGCTTGCGGGCGGCGAACTCGCAGCCGCCGCCGAGCACCAGGCCCGCGACGCCCACCGCGGGGTGGGTGCCGGCCGAGACCGCCATCTCGAACGGCCGGATCGCGCCGTACAGTTGGCCGGTCCGGGTGCCGCCGCCGACGGTGACCAGGCCGGTGGACCCATCGGCCCGGGTCGTGCAGAGCCGGGCGAGGTCGATGACCAGGCCGTCGTTGACCGAGTAGCCCGCGAAGCTGTGGCCGCCGGAGTGCGCGACCAGCGGGACGCCGTGCTCGCGGGCCCACCTGATGCCCTGCCGGACGTCCTCGGCGTCGGCCGCCGCGAGCACCCCGAGCGGGCTGCGGGCGCCCTCGTAGCGGGTGTTGAAGAGCCTGGTGCCCATCAGGTAGCCGGGCTCGCCGGGCCGGCAGACCCGGCCTCTGACCGCCTTGCCGAGCCCGAGCCAGTCGGACTCCTGCGGAGGCCCGAACCCGCCTGCCGTCCTGCCCATGCGATGCCCCTCGGTCGATTCCGGCCCTCGTCCGACCCTGGCGGGTCGGGGCGACGGGACCCGCGAGCGGTGGGCGGGTCCGTGCTCATCGAAGTGGAGACCGGAATTGATCGGAAGGATCGAACGTATCGAACAATCAAAGAGCTTCGCGGAGTCCGCGCAGTTCAGCGCCGGGGGGGGGGCCCCCCCCCGCCGGTCACGCGGTGAGCAGCCGTTCCCGCAGGGCGCCGGTCAGGGCGTCGTCCGCGCCGAGGCGGTCGGCGGCGTAGCCGGCCACCGAGCCGTACCGGGCGGTGAGGCCGGCCAGGAAGAGCTCCATCAGGGCGGCGGGCGCGGTGCCGTAGCCGGGCCAGAGCGGGCCGCGGGCCGCATGCCGGGCGCGCCACTCGGCGGCGAGGCGCTCGGTGGCGAGCCCGGTCCTGGCGAAGTCGGCGACGATCTGCCGCTCGTCGACGCCGAGCAGGGTGAGCACCAGGGCGGCGACGATCCCCGTCCGGTCCTTGCCCGAGAAGCAGTGGAAGGCCGCCGGGGCGTCGGCCTCCGCGATCACCCGCAGCACCTCGGCGAGCTCCGCCGTCCCGTCCTCGGCGACCTCGGCGTAGCGCTCGGCGAGGTAGACCGCGGCGTCGACGTCCGGGCCCAGCGCGGCCTGGTCGTACGGCCGGTGCTCGACGGAGAGGTTGTGGTAGGCGAGGCCGGGCAGGTCGGGTATCCGGGCGGTCTGGGCGATCTCCCACGGGTAGCGCAGGTCGATCACCGTCCGCACCCCCAGCGCGGCGAAGCGGTCGAGGTCGTCGCCGGCCAGCTTGCCGAGGGAGTCGGAGCGGTAGAGCAGGCCGCGGCGGACGGTGCGCCCGTCCGCGGTGCGGTGTCCGCCGAGGTCCCGGAAGTTGCAGAGCCGTTCGAAGATCGGTTCGGTCGTCACCGGGGTGACTCTACGGCCGACGGGCCGTCAGCGGGCCGGAACGGCGGAGGAGACGAGCGCGCCCTCCGGGTAGCCGAGGGCGGCCGCGGTGAGCTGCGAGGGCCGGCCGTTGTGCAGCACGGTGACCGTCCCGGTGCCGGGGCCCCGGTCGGTCTCCGCCAGCCGGCGCAGCACCTGGGCGGCGACCGCGTCGGCGGAGCCGTACAGCCGGGCGCCGGGGACGGCGGCCCGGATCTCGTCGCGGACGATCTCGTAGTGGGTGCAGCCGAGGACGATCGCGGTGGTGCCGGCCGGGGTGCGGGCCGCGGCGTCGGCCACGGCGGCGGCGATCGCGGCCCGGTCGCCGCGCTCCACGGCGTCCGCCAGGCCCGGGCAGGCGACCTCGGCGACCTCGGCGGTGCCGCCGAAGTCGGCGATCAGGGCACGCTGGTAGGCGCTGCCGGTGGTGGCCGGGGTGGCCCAGATCGCGACGGTGCCGCCGTCGGCGGCGGCAGGCTTGATCGCCGGGACGGTGCCGATCACCGGCAGGCCGGGCTCCAGCTCGGCGCGCAGGGTGGCCAGCGCGTGCACGGAGGCGGTGTTGCAGGCCACCACCAGCGCGTCCGGCCGGTACGCGGCGGCGGCCCGGGCGCAGGCCAGCGCGTGGTCGGTGACGTCCTCGGGCGTGCGCGGGCCCCAGGGCATGCCGTCCGGGTCGGAGGAGAGCACGAGGTCCGCGTCGGGACGCAGGCGCCGCAGCGCCGCCGCTGCCGCGAGCAGGCCGATTCCGGAGTCCAGCAGTGCGATCTTCACAGGGCACGACTCTACCGAACGGCCGGAGCGGCTCCCCGTGCGGCAGACTGCCGGGGTGACGTTCCTGCTGTGGGTGTCGGTGTCGTCCCTGCTGGCGTGGGTGTGGCTGGCGGTCTGCCGCGGGCTGTTCTGGCGGACCGACGTGCGGCTGCCGCCGCGGGAGGAGCCGGAGCGCTGGCCGTCGGTCGCGGTGGTGGTGCCCGCCCGGGACGAGGCCGAGGTGCTGCCGCTGTCACTGCCCTCGCTGCTGGCGCAGAAGTACCCGGGGCCGGCCCGGGTGGTGCTGGTGGACGACCACAGCGGCGACGGCACCGGCGAGGTGGCGCGGCGGCTCGCGGCGGACGGCGGGCTGCCGCTCACGGTGGCCGTCCCTCCCCCGCTGCCGTCCGGCTGGACGGGCAAGCTCTGGGCGCTGCGGCACGGGGTGGAGCTGGCCGGGGACGTGGACCTGCTGCTGCTCACCGACGCGGACATCGCGCACGGCCCGACCTCGCTGGCCGAACTGGTCGCCGCGGCCGGCAGCAACGGGCTGGACCTGGTGTCGCAGATGGCGCGGCTGCGGGTGGCGACCGGCTGGGAGCGGCTGGTCGTGCCGGCCTTCGTGTACTTCTTCGCCCAGCTGTACCCGTTCCGGTGGAGCAACCGGCCCGGGGCCAGGACGGCGGCCGCGGCGGGCGGCTGCACGCTGGTGCGGCGCGAGGCGCTGGAGCGGGCCGGCGGGGTGGCGGCGATCCGCGGCGCGGTGATCGACGACGTGTCGCTGGCCCGCGCGGTCAAGCGGACCGGCGGCCGCACCTGGCTCGGCCTGGCGGACCGGGTGGCGAGCGTGCGCCCGTACCCGCGGCTGGCGGACCTGTGGCGGATGGTGTCGCGCAGCGCCTACGCGCAGCTGCGGCACTCGCCGCTGCTGCTGCTCGGGACGGTGCTCGGGCTCGGGCTGGTCTACCTGGTGCCCCCGGTCGCGGTGGCCGCCGGGCTGGCGGCCGGGGCGCCGGCCGTGTGGGGCACCGGGGCGGCGGCGTGGGCACTGATGGCGGGCACCTTCGCGCCGATGCTGCGGTACTACCGGCAGCCGGTGGCCGCGGCACCGCTGCTGCCGTTCACCGCGGGCCTGTACCTGCTGATGACCGTGGACTCGGCCGTCCGGCACTGGCGCGGGCGCGGCGCCGTGTGGAAGGGCCGGACGTACTGATCCCGGCAGCGGCGGCCGGGCCGGTCACCGGCCGAGCAGGCGCAGCGCGGCCGGCTTGGTGAACTCGTAGCGGACCATCTGCTCCAGGTCGCGCAGCCAGCCGGCGGTCCCGGGCGGCGCGGACAGCACCTCGCGGTAGATCCGTTCGAAGGCGGAGGCGACGCCGGCGAGCGAGAACCGGCCGACCACCCACTCCCGCCCCCACCGGCCGAGCTCCTCGCGCAGGGCGGGGTCGTCGAGGAGTTCGCGGATCTGGCCGGCCAGCACCCCGGGGTCGCGGCTGCCGTCGCCGAAGCCGTACATGCAGCGGGAGGCGTGCGGCTCGACCAGCGGGCCGGGCCGGTGGATCGCGGTGTAGCCGGCGGCGCCGTGCACCACGACCGGCTTGCCGAAGGCGAGGCCGCGCAGCGCGGAGCCGCCCATGCCGAGCACCAGGTCGGCCGCCTCGTAGGCGGGCCGGGGGTCGGCCAGCTGGCCCGGGACGAGGACGGCGTCGCGGCCGAGGGCGCGGTTGGCGTCGGCGGCGCGCACCCGCAGCCGGTCCAGGCTGGGGCCGGCGCCGACGACGACCAGCCGGACGTTCGGGTCGTCGAGGCGTCGGACGGCGTCGACGGTGAGCTCGGCGCCGGCGTCCTTCTCCAGGTCGGGGACCAGCCGGGTGACGATGGCGAGCAGCAGTTCGCCGTCCTTGATGCCGTGCTCGCGGCGGAACGCGGCGCCGTCCGCCACCCCGGGGGCGTCGGTGACGGTGTTCACGGGGGGTTCGATCAGCCGGACGTCGCGGTGCCCGAAGGCCCGGCCGTCGCCCATCAGGGCGCCCAGTCCGAGCACCAGCGGCTGGTGCCGGGGCAGGCCGCGCAGCATCCGGATGCCGTAGAAGGTGGTGACCACCGGGATCCGGCCGAGCCGGCCCGGGCCGAAGTAGGCGTTCCGGGCGGCCCGCACCTCCCAGGCGTGCACCAGGTCGCTGCCGTGGTCGGCGGCGACCCGGCCGAGCCGGCGCCGGACCTCGCGGTGCGGGGTGTCCGGGCCGCCCGCGACCACGACCTCCAGGCCGTGGCCGGCGGCGACGTCCACGAGCGGGGCGCTGCCGTCGACGCCCTGCGCGAAGAGGACGGGGTCGTGCCCCCGTTCGCGCAGGGTGCGGGCGATGTCGACCGCGTTGAGCTGGGCACCGCCGAGGGCGAGGTTGTTCAGGTGCACCAGCACACGCACGGGTCTCATCCGGTCAGTCCTCCCACTGGTGCGGTACGAACACCGGCGCGGCCAGCACCACGGCGCGCGGCGGGGTGTCGAGCACGGGGCCGAACACGTCGAACTGGCCGACGGAGTGCCAGCTCATCAGGGTGCCGCCGTCGGTCTTCCCGATGGAGTAGACGCCGGCCCACAGGGTGTACCGGCCGCGCGGCAGCGGGAGCCGCGGGATGACGCAGACCGCCTGGTGGTCCTCGCCGGTGAGCCGGACCTCGTGGCTGATCTGGAAGATCGGGCTGGAGGTGCCCTCGCTGACGCCGAGGTGCAGGGTGGCGTCGCCGCGGTAGTCGCCGCCGAGGGTCAGCTCGACCGTCATCGGCTCGTCGGTGGTGAGGTTGTCGCGGTCCTCGCCGCGGATGGCGTGCTTCAGCAGCTGGAGCGGCTCGCCGGTGCGCGCCCCGCCCTCGGACTGCGCCTCGATGGAGTCCCGGTAGCCGGCCAGCGCGTCCTTGATGCCGGCGTCGACCCGGACGGTGCCCTGCTCCAGCCAGACGCCGCGGCGGCAGATCGACTCGACGGCGGGCAGGTCGTGGGAGACGAAGACGATGGTGGTGCCCTGCTCGGCGACCTCGCGCATGCGGTCCAGGCAGCGCTGCTGGAAGACCGCGTCGCCGACCGCGAGCACCTCGTCGACCAGCAGCACGTGCGGCTCCAGGTAGGCGGCGACGGCGAAGCCGAGCCGCATCTGCATGCCGGAGGAGTAGAACTTCACCTGCCGGTCGATGGCGCCGCCGAGCCGGGCGAACTCCACGATGTCGTCGAACCGGCCGGCCACCTCGCGGCGCTTGAGGCCGAGCAGGGCGCCGAACAGGTAGACGTTCTCCCGGCCGGTGAGGTCCGGGTGGATGCCGGCCCGGATCTCGATCAGCGCGCCGATCCGGCCGCGGACGTCGATGATCCCGCCGTACGGGTACATCACCCGGGTCAGCATCTTCAGCAGGGTGGACTTGCCCGAGCCGTTGGAGCCGATCAGGCCGACCGCCTCGCCGGGCTCGATGTGCAGGTTGATGTCGCGCAGCGCCCAGCGCCAGTCCTCGCCGCGGCCGCCGCGCAGCCGGCGGGCCATCGACTCGACCTTGTCGCGCAGCAGCATCCGCTGCTGGTCGGCCTTGAAGCGCTTCCAGACGTGCTCGGTGCGGATCGTCCCCAGCTCGTACTCACGCGACATCGGCGATCCCCGTTTCCAGCTTCTTGAAGAACAGGTAGCCGCCGACCAGGAACACCACGGAGGAGACGGCGGCGATGCAGGTGAGCCCGAGGTCGGGGGCCTGGCCGTACAGCAGGGCGCGGCGGTAGCCCTCGATCACGGCGCCGAGCGGGTTGATCCCGACGTAGATCTCCTGCAGCCGGACGGGGATCTTGGCCAGCGGGTAGGCGACCGGCGTGGCGAAGACGCCCATCTGGGTGATGATCGGCAGCAGGTGCCGGACGTCGCGCAGGTAGACCACGGCCACCGAGAGGATCAGCGCCACGCCGTAGGTGAAGGCGAACTGGATGAGCAGCAGCGGCAGCGCCCACAGCAGGGTGGCCGCCGGGGCCGTCCAGAACAGCAGGAACAGCAGACCCAGTACGGCGGTGCCGATCAGCATGTCGACGGTGGCGACCAGCATGGTGGCGAGCGGGAAGACCTCGCGCGGGCAGTACACCTTGTTCAGCAGGCTGAGGTTGTTGGCGAGGCTCAGCGCGCCCTGGTTCATCGTGTTGCTGAAGAACTGCCAGACGATCAGGCCGACGTAGGCGAAGAGCGTGTAGGGCGCACCGCCGGTGTCGATCTTCACCGCCCGGTGGAAGACCAGGGTGAAGATGGCGCACAGCGCGAGCGGTGTGAGCACCGCCCAGGCGAAGCCGAGCACCGCCTGCTTGTAGCGGGCCCGCAGGTCGCGCTCGGCCAGGGCGCGCACCAGCTCCCGGGCGCCCCAGAGCTCCCGGGCGACCTGCGCCGGGCGGAGCCGGCGTTTGAAGATCAGGTGCGGCGGTGGCCCCTCGGCCGCCGCGGGCCCGGTCGCCGTCCGGCTGTCGCGCTCGTCGATGACCTGCGCGCTACGTCCCCCCACGGGCCCCCACCCTCTCGCTCGTGGCTGCGGAAAGGACCGCTGCCCCTCCGGTGCGGTCCAGGCGACCACTCTGGCACAAGGTGTGCGCGCGAGGGGCTGGTTCGGTGAAGGTGGGGCTGCTCAGCGGCGGTGCGGCCGGGCGCTCAGGGGTGCGTGAGCATGCCGTCCATCGCGGCCGGCATCCGCTCGACGCCGTCGGCGGTGGACGGGGAGGTCCGTTCGTCGCCGACCACCACGGTGGGCAGTTCGGTGATCCGGTCACGGACGAGTCGGTCCGGGGCGTCGTCGGTGAGCCGGTCGACATCGGCGGAGCGGTAGGCGGCGCGGAAGGCGGCCGGGTCCAGGCCCTGGGTTAGCGCCCAGGCGGCGGCGCGGTCCTCGGTGGTGAGGTCGCGGTGCTCCTCGCGCACCGCCCGGAACACCGCCTGCTGGAGGCGGTCGACCGCGCCGAGGCGCTCCAGGGTGTAGTAGAGCCGGGCGTGGGCGCGCTGCACCTGCTCGTCGGGGCCGCCGGGCCAGACCGCGGGCACCCGGCGGAGCACCGCGCCGTCGCGGTGCTCCGCCGCCCAGCGCTCCAGGGCGGGCTCGAACTGCGCGCAGTGCCGGCAGCCGTACCAGAAGAACTCCACGGCCTCGCGGCGCTCGGCGGCGCGCGGCCGGGGCGCCTGCGGCCCGGCGTGGACCGGGTCGCGGGGGGCGTCGGGGGCGGCGGCCGTGGCGGTGGCGGGCGCGAGGCCGGCGGTGAGGACGGCCAGGGCGGTGGCGGTGCGCAGCAGCTTCACGGCCGCAGCCTGGCAGCGCGGGCGGCCGGTGATCCAGCCGGTTCCGGCCCGCGGCCTGCGGATTCGCCCGTTCGGCCCAGGGCGGTGCCGCAGCCGGGCCGCCGGTGCGGACGTAGGAAGCCACAAGCGGGCCGGACGGCCGCGGCGGGGCTGTGGAGGATCGGACGTTGTGCCGGGCGGAGCCGGCCTCGGATCATGGTCGGGTCGGGCGTGTCGTCGTGCCGCCCGGCCACCGGCGGTCGTTCCTCCCCTCCTTCCGCCGCGTCGAGCACCAGGAAGTCGCACGTTGATGTCGCAAGCCCCCGCCTCCGGGCACTCGCTGATCGAGCAGCACGGTGTGGACACCATCCCCGAGGCCGAGCGGACGAGCAGCCCCAAGGACGTCCTGTCGATCCTGGTCGGCTCCAACCTCGCGTTCGGCGTGGTGGTGTTCGGCTGGCTGCCGGTCTCCTTCGGCCTCTCCTTCACGGCGGCCGCCACCTCGCTGGTGGTGGGCACGGTGCTCGGCATCGTGCTGACCGCGCCGCTGGCGCTGATCTCGCAGCGCACCGCCACCAACCTGTCGACCAGCAGCGGCGCGCACTTCGGGGTGCGGGGCCGGCTGATCGGCTCGGTGGTCGGCCTGCTGCTGTCGCTGGGCTACACGGCGCTGGCGCTCTGGGTGGGCGGCGACGTGGTGGTGGGGGCACTGAACCGGCTGCTCGGGCTGCCGGCGAACGGGCCGGCGTACGTGCTGACGTACAGCGTGCTGGCGGCGCTGAGCGCGACCGCGGCGGTCTTCGGCTACCGGCTGCTGCTGCGGCTGGAGCGGGTGCTGATGTGGGCGATGTCGGGGCTGCTGCTGGCGGGCCTGGCCGCGTTCGCGCCGCACTTCTCGGCCTCCGCGCACGGCGCGTACCTGCTGGGCGGGTTCTGGCAGACCTGGCTGCTGGCGGTGGTGTCGGCTGGGCTGAGCGGCCCGATCGCCTTCATCACGCTGCTGGGCGACTACACCCGGTACGTGTCGCCGGTGCGGCACTCCTCGCGGCGGGTGCTGTGGGCGACCTGCGGCGGGCTGTTCCTCGGCCTGCTGGTGCCGCAGCTGTTCGGCGCGTTCACGGCGGCGGCGACCGGCGCGGGCGGCGACTACGTGGGCTCGCTGCTGGCGGGCGCGCCGGCCTGGATCCTGCTGCCGCTGCTGCTGAACGGCCTGCTGGGCAGCGCGGGCAACACCGGGCTGATGCTGTACTCGATGGGCCTGGACCTGGACGCGATCCTGCCGCGCGCCACCCGCCTGCAGGCCACCTACGTGGTCGCGGCGGCCGCCACCGTGCTGGTGTTCCTGGGGCACTTCGTGTGGAGCGCGCAGTCGGCGGTGACCTCGTTCGTGCTGGTGCTGACCGCGATCGGGGCGCCCTGGGCGGTGATCACCCTGATCGGCTTCCGGCGCTGCCGCGGCGACTACGACCGGGCCTCGCTGCAGGTGCTCAACCGGCGCACCCGGGGCGGGGTCTACTGGTACCGGTCGGGCTGGAACGTGCCGGCGACGGCGGCCTGGGCGGCGGGCTCCGCGGTCGGGCTGGCCGCGGTGGACACCCCGGTCTACCGCGGTCCGCTGCTGGGCCTGACCGGCGGGATCGACGTGAGCTTCCTGCTGTCCGGCCTGGTCGCGGCCGTGCTGTACACGGTGCTGTCGCGCGGCCGGCGCGGCCGGGCGGGCCGGGTGACGGCTCCTCCGGCCGCCGGGCGGCGGCCGGAGGAGCGGGTTCACTCCGCCTAGGACTTCGGCGCCGGCTCCCCCTGCGGGGCCGGCAGCTGGGCCGGTACGACCGGGGCCGGGGCCTCGACGGCGGCCGGGGCGGCGGGCTCCTCCACGGCGGGCGCGGCGGCCGGAGCGGCCCCGGCGGCGGCCCGGGCCCCGGAGTCGAAGAAGCGCAGCAGCTCGACCGGGAACGGCAGGACCAGGGTGGAGTTCTTCTCCGCGGCGACCTCGACCACGGTCTGCAGCAGGCGCAGCTGGAGGGCGGCCGGGGTGGCGTCCATGACGGTCGCGGCCTCGGCGAGCTTGGCGGCGGCCTGGAACTCGCCGTCCGCGGTGATGATCCGGGCCCGCCGCTCGCGGTCGGCCTCGGCCTGACGGGCCATCGAGCGCTTCATCGAGTCCGGCAGCGCGACGTCCTTGATCTCGACGCGGTCGATGTGCACGCCCCAGCCGACGGCCGGGCTCTCCAGCATCAGCTCCAGCCCGCGGTGCAGGTTCTCCCGGCCGGACAGCAGGTCGTCCAGCTCGCTCTTGCCGATGATCGAGCGGAGCGAGGTCTGCGCGACCTGGGACATCGCGAACGTGTAGTTCTGCACGTCGACGGTGGCCCGGATCGGCTCGACCACCCGGAAGTAGACGACGGCGTCGACCCGGACGGAGACGTTGTCGCGGGTGATGCCCTCCTGGGCCGGCACCGGCATGGTGATGACCTGGACGTTGACCTTGCGCATCCGGTCCACGACCGGGATGAGCAGGGTCGGGCCGGGGCCGCGGACGGCGCCGCGGACCTTGCCGAGCCGGAACACCACGCCCCGCTCGTACTGCTGGACCACCCGGACGCCGCTGACCAGCCAGAGCAGTCCGAGGCCGATGATGATGGCGAGAATCGCCATGGTGGCGTACCCCTCCCCCGTGGCGGCGCAGCCGGCCGGGTCCGGGGTGGGCCCTGTCGCTCGGTGCGAGCCGCGCAGGACAGTATGCGCGCGACCGTTCGCACAGCACAGCCGGGGGGCCGGTCCTGTCGCCCGATCAGCTCCGGCGGGCCGCGTGGACGTCCCCGATCAGCCGCTGCCAGGCGTCGGCGACCACCCCGAGGTCGAAGCGGGCCAGCGCGTGCCGGCGGGCGGCGGCCCCTGCCTCGGCGGGCCCGTCGGCGAGCAGCCGGCGGACGGCGGCGGCGAGCGCGGCGGCGTCGCCGGGCGGGACGAGGACGCCGCTCTCGCCGACCCGGACGACGTCGCGCACGAAGCCGACGTCGGTCGCCACGGCGGGCAGCCCGGCCAGCGCGGCCTCGATCAGGACGCCGGGCACGCCCTCGCTGTCGCTGGTCAGCAGCAGGGCGTCGGCGGCGCGGTAGAGCGGCGCCGGGTCGTCGAGCGGGCCGAGGAAGGTGGCCCGGCCGGCGGTGTCGCGCTCGGCGAGCGCGGCCCGCAGCGGGCCCTCGCCGGCCACCGCGAGGTGGCTGCCGGGCAGTTCGGCGAGGGCGTCCAGGGCGAGGTCGGGCCGCTTCTCGGGGGCGAGGGCGCCGACCCAGGCGAGCAGCGGGCCGTCCGCGGGCAGGCCGAGCGCGGCGCGGGCGGCGCGCCGGTCGGCGTCGTCCGCGGCGGGCGGGAAGCGGTCGGCGGCGCGGCCGTTGGGGATGGTGCGCACGCGCTGCGCGGGCAGCCGGAAACAGGCCGTCAGGATGTCGCGGGCGGTGTCGGAGATGGCGGAGACGGCGGCGGCCCGGCGCAGGAACGCGGCGACCCGCAGCCGGCGGGCGGCGGAGGCCGTCCAGTGCCGGGGGTCGCCGATGTTGACGTAGACGAAGGGGGTGCCGCTGCCGAGCAGGGCGACGGCGCAGGCGGGCAGGGTGGAGGAGCCGTGCGCGACGACGACGTCGGCGTGCCGGGCGGCGGCGCGCAGCGCGCGCAGGGTGGCCGGGTGGAAGCGGGCCGGTCCGAGGACGGGGGTGTCGGCGGGGTCCGGCGCGTCGGCGTGCGGCTGGAGCGCGCACAGCCGGGACGGGCTGCCGCGGCGCAGGAGTTCGGCGTGCAGGTCGCGGGCGAGGTTCTGCGCGCCGCGCCGCCGCGGGTCGGTGACCAGGTGCAGGACTCGGGGCTGCGCGGAGGCTGCGTCGGGCATGCCCAGACCCTGGCACAGCCCGGTCGGCGGGCGCAGCCCGTTGCCGCGATCGGGGGCCGGGTCGGCGGCGGCCCGTGGTGGCGCCCGCGCGGTGCACCGGCCGGACGCCGCGAGGTGCCCCGGACGGCCCGGCGCGGGCCGCACCGCGCGGGCGTGCTCGGCCCGGGCGGGCGCCGCCCCGGCGGTGGCGGGCACGGCCCCCGATCGCGCTCCGGGTGTCCGGCAGTCCCGGCCCGGGGCGACGGGCCGCGTCCGGGGGCGGCCGCGCACCACGGCGTGGAGCGGGAGTGCGGCAGCGGCCGCCACCAGGCCGGGAGGGCAGGAGGTCGTACCGCCCCGCGCGCCGCGGCCGGTCCGTCCGGTCCCCGTGCCGGAGCTGCGGGCCGGCCTCGCCCTGCGGCGGGCTCCGCGGCGGCACGGCCGCGGGTGGCGTGCGGGGGCCGCGGCGGGCCGCCTCCTGGCGGATTTCCTGGCGGATGGCGGGCGGGCCTGGGATGCTGAGCGCCTGTCAGGGCGCGCGCCGGACGGGAGACCGTGCCGCGCCGGGTTCCCGGGGGGTTTGCTGCTGTGCATGTGCTCTATGTGATCGACAGCCTGCACCGGGTCGGCGGTGCCGAGCAGGGCCTGGTCGCGATGGCCCCGCAACTGGTGCGCGCGGGGGTGCAGCTGGACGTCGCCTACCTGAAGGAGTCGCCCGGCGGCTTCCAGCCGGAGCTGGTCGCCGCGGGGGCGCGGGTGTTCGGCGTGCACCGGCCGGGCCGGGCCGGCACCGCGGCGGCGCTGCGGCGGCTGGTCCGGGCGCAGCGGCCGGACCTGGTGCACACCACCCTCTACGAGTCGGACGTGCTGGGCCGGGCCGCCGCGCTGTCGGCCGGGGTGCCGGCCGTCTCCAGCCTGGTCAACGCGGCGTACGGGCCGGAGCACCGCCATGCCCGGGGGCTGTCGCCGTGGAAGGTGCGGGCGGCGCAGGCGGTGGACGCGGCGACCGCGCAGGGCACCCGGCGCTTCCACGCGCTGACCCGGCACGTGGCCACCTCGATGGGCCGGCGGCTGCACATCCCGGCGGACCGGATCGACGTGGTGCCGCGCGGCCGCGACCCGCAGCTGCTGGGCTCCGTGACGCCGGAGCGGCGGGCGGCGGTGCGGGCGGCGCTGGAGCTGGACGACGACGTGCCGGTGGTGCTGGCCGCCGCCCGGCAGCAGTACCAGAAGGGCCTGGACGTGCTGGTGGAGGCGTTCGCCGAGGTGCGCCGGGAGCGGCCGCGGGCGCAGCTGCTGCTGGCGGGCAGCCGGGGCGCGGAGACCGCCCGGCTGGAGGCGCTGGCCGAACGGGCGGGCGGGGTGCGGTTCCTGGGGCCGCGCGACGACGTGTACGACCTGATGGCGGCGGCGGACGCGTTCGCGGTGCCGTCCCGCTGGGAGGGGCTGGGCAGCGCGGCGATGGAGGCGATGGGCGTCGGCGTCCCACTGGTCTGTGCGGACGTGCCGGCGCTGCGCGAGACGGTCGGCTCGCACGACTACGCGGTGCTGGTGCCGCCCGAGCGGCCGGCCGAGCTGGCCGCGGCGCTGCTGGGCACGCTGGACGACCCGGCGGGGGCCGGGGTACGCGTGAAGGCCGCCCGCGCGCGCTTCCTGGCCTCGTTCACGCTCCATCAGGTGAGTGCGCAGATGGTGGCCTTCTACGAGCGATCGCTGCGGCGCGGTTAGCGGGCCCGGCGGCGCGGGCGGTTCCGGGCAGGATGCCCTCGACCGGCACGGACCGCCGGGGAACGGCGAAATTCGTCGCCCGAGAAATGGTCAAAGCGCTTGCGCCGCTGGTCCGGGAACGGCAAGCATCGCAGGGGGGAGCGGTCGGCCGGGGGGTACGGCGGTCCGCGGGGCCATCCCGGCCGGGGCCGGCGGGGTGGGCGACGCCGTCAGGGGGCCTGATGCCACAGCGGGAGCCACGATCCGCCGTCCTGCGGCCGATCCGCGACGGCGCCGTCTTACCGTCGCGGGAGCGATCCCGAACCCGTACCCACGACCGCACCACCCAGGGCGCGCCGCCGCACGGTCGGCGGTGACCGGCAGGGCCGGCACGCCGCGTGCCCGCACCACGAACGCGAGGGGATCCAACCGGTGGAACCGGCTAACCACTTCACCGTCCTTCGGCGCTACTGGCGGCTGCTCGCCGGCTGCACCGCCGCAGCGCTGATCATCGGCTTCCTGCTCACCCCGGCCGGCGACGCCGTGGACAACGCCAAGTGGCAGTGCAAGGTGGCGATCACGCCGGTGGCGGGCGCCGGCGACGCCGTCCGGGCCGACCAGGTGCTCAGCTACGCCCAGGGCTCGGACGTCAGCACCGCGGCGGCCAAGAAGCTCGGGGTCACCGACGTCGCCGCCCTGGTGGCGCGCCGGGAGGTCTCGGCGGCCTCCACCGAGATGCTGGTGATCACCACCACCGGTCCCACCCAGCAGTCCTGCGCGGAGCTCGCCGCGGCGTTCTCCCAGGCCACCATCAACGGCTACAGCCAGGAGTCGAAGAAGAGCGCCGACGATTCGATCAAGCGCCTCCAGGCGCAGGCCGACAAGCAGCAGGAGCAGGTCAACAACCTGCAGCACGACTTCACCAAGGCCGGCTCCGCCGACCAGCCGAAGCTCCAACCGCAGCTGACCGCCGCCCTCGCCGCGCTCACCAAGACCCTGACCGACATCAACACCCTGCAGAGCTACAGCCAGACCGACGCCATCCAGCAGTGGGGCAGCATCGACGCCAAGGACGGCGGCGGAAGCCTGCTCACCTCGCCGAGCCGCGGTGTCCGCCTCGCCCTCGCCGTGGTGCTCGGCCTGGCGCTCGGCATCGTCGCCGCGCTGATGCTCAGCCGGATGGACACCCGGCTGCGCACCCGCAACGCCACCGAGGAGGCCTTCAACCTCCCCGTGATAGGCGAGATCCCGGAGCTGTCCCGGCGGCTGCGCCGGCTCCGCGGCCCGCTCGTGGTGGCCAGGCCCTCCGATCCGGCCGCCGAGGCGTTCCGCTCGCTGCGCTCGACCCTGCTGCTGACCGGCCCCGAGTCACTGTCGGTGCGGCCCGCGGGCGGCGAGCCGGGCGGGCGGGCCCGCCGGGAGCCCGCTCCCGTGATCCTGGTGATGTCCGGGCGCAGCGGCGACGGCCGGACCACCACGGTCGCCAACCTGGCGGCCGCCCTCGCCGAGACCGGGCGCACCGTGCTGGTGCTGGACTGCGACTTCCGGCACCCGCAGGCGCACGCGCACTTCGGGGTCGGCGACGGCCCGGGCATGGCCGAGCTGCTCAGCGGCGAGCAGCTGCCCGCCCTGGACGACCTGATCCGCACCACCGGTGTGGAGGGCGTCAGCCTGATCACCGGCGGCAACACCACCGCCTACCCGGCGGCGCTGGTGCTGCGGGCCGGCGAAGTGCTGCGCCGGGCGCGCCGGCACGCCGACGTGGTGCTGATCGACACCTCGCCGCTGCTGCACGCCAACGACGCCTACGACCTGGTGCAGCACGCGGACGCGGTGCTGGTGACCGCGCTGGCCGGGAACGTGACGCCGGAGCAGGCGGACCGCGTCTCCGAGCTGCTGGCCCGCACCGGCGTGCCGGTGGCGGGCGTCGCCCTGCTCGGCACGATCGGCCCGTCCGGCCGCCGGCTCAAGCGCGACGGCCTGCGCGGTCCGCTGTCGTCCGGCCGGGCGTCCGGCCCGGCGGCGGTGCCCCGGCCCCCGGCCGCCGCCCGGCCGGCCCCCGATGCGGAGGCCGCCGAGGAGCCCGCGGTGTACGAGGAGCACCACCGCTCGGCGCCGAGCTGGGCCCGCCGCCCGGCCCCGCCCGCCGAGTCCGTGGTGGAGACCACGCTCCAGCTGCGCGAGATCGAGGAGCGGTGAGCGGCCGCCGCCGGGTGCTCTGGCTGGCCAAGGGCCTCGGCCGGGGCGGCGCCGAGCAGCTGCTGCTGAACTGCGCCCGACACGCCGACACCGACCGGTACGAGATCGAGGTCGCGTACGTGCTGCCGCACAAGGACGCGCTGGTGCCGGCTCTGGAGGCGGCCGGGGTGCGGGTGCACTGCCTGGGCGGGCCGCCCGGGGCACTGTGGCCGCTGCGGCTGCGCCGGCTGCTGGCGGACCGCCGCTACGACCTGGTGCACTCGCACATGCCGATCCCGGCGGTGGCGGCCCGGCTGGCCGCGTTCGGGCGGCGGGCGCCGCGGCTGGTGCACACCGAGCACAACATCTGGGAGCGCTACCGGACGGCCACCCGCTGGGCGAACGCCCTTACCTACCGGCGCAACGACGCGGTGATCGCGGTCTCGCACGCGGTGGCCGCGACGATCGGCCGCCGGCGCCCGGAGGGCGACTGGGTGACCGTGGTGCACCACGGCCCGGACCTGGCGGGCGCCCCCGCGGGGGCGGCGGCCCGCGCCGCCGCCCGGGCCGAGCTCGGCCTGCCGCAGGACGCGGTGGTGGTCGGCACGGTCGGCAACCTGACCGCCAAGAAGGACCAGGCCACCCTGCTGGCGGCGTTCGAGCGGGTGCGCCGCGACCACCCGTCGGCGGCGCTGGTGCTGATCGGGTCGGGGCCGCTGGAGGCGGAGCTGAAGGCCCGGGCGGGCGAGGGCGTGGTGTTCGCCGGCTCCCGGTCGGACGTGCCCGCGCTGCTGCCGGGGCTGGACGTGTTCACCCTGAGCTCCCGCCAGGAGGGCCTGCCGGTCGCGCTGATGGAGGCGATGACCAGCGGCCTGCCGTCGGTGGTGACCCGGGTCGGCGGCATGCCGGAGGTCCTGGACGACGGCGAGCAGGGTCTGCTGGTCCCGCCGGGCGCCCCGGCGGCGCTGGCCGCGGCGCTCGGCCGGCTGGCCGGCGACGCGCCGCTGCGCGCCCGGCTCGGCGCGGCGGCGGGCGAGCGCGCCCGGACGTTCGACACGGCCGGCGCCCAGCAGACGATCGAGCAGGTCTACGACCGGGTGCTGGCCCGCTGACCCGGTCCGGGCACCGCCCGGTCGGCCCGCTGCACCCGGCGGACCGGCCGGCACCCCGCGCGGCCGGGACGCCGCGCACCCGCGCTTCCCAGTGAGAGCACACCGAACGGAGCCGAACCCCAGATGAGCAAGCCAGGCAGCGGACTGACGTACCGTCCGCTGGTGGACGCCGACACGCCGGCCGTGCTGGAGCTGCTGACCGCCTCGCTGGCCGGCGGCCCGACCGGGACCCGCAGTGCCGAATTCTTCGAGTGGAAGCACCGCCGGAACCCGTTCGGCCACAGCCCGGGCCTGGTCGCCGAGGACGCCTCCGGGCGGCTGGCCGGCGTGCGGCTGTTCCTGCGCTGGCAGTGGCGCTCCGGCGGGCGGGCGATCGAGGCCGTCCGCCCGGTGGACACCGCCACGCACCCGGACTTCCAGGGCCGCGGGATCTTCCGGGACCTCACACTGCGGCTGCTGGAGGAGGTCTCCGGCAACGCCGAGCTCGTCTTCAACACCCCCAACGGCAACAGCCTGCCCGGCTATCTGAAGATGGGCTGGCGGGAGCTGGGCCGGGTGCCGATCGCGATCCGGGTGGCCCGGCCGGCCGCGTTCGCCCGCGGGGTGCGGGGCGTGCTGGCGCGCCGCCCCTCCGGCGGCACGGCCCGACCGGTGGAGTGCGGGCTGGAGCGGGCCGAGGACTGGTTCGCCGGCGGCGACCGCGGGCTGGCCGAACTGCTGCGCGAGCGGGCCGCCGCGGACGTGACCGACACCCGGCTCGCGGTCCGCCGCAGCGCGGAGTTCCTCCGCTGGCGCTACGGCGACGCACCGGGCCTGGACTACCGGGTGCTCACCTGCCACCGCGGCGGCGAGCTCGCCGGGCTGGCCGTCGGCCGGCCGCGCCGGCGCGGGCCGCTCACCGAGTTCACCCTCGCCGACGTGATCGTCCGGCCCGGCGACCGCGGCAGTGCGGCCCGGCTGCTGCGCGAGGCCGCCGCCCGCTCCGGCTGCGACCACGTGGCGGGCCACCTGGCGGAGGGCACGGAGGCGGCCGCCGCCGCCCGCCGGCGCGGCTATCTGACCGCGCCGCGCACCGGCATGGTGCTGGCCGCGCGGACCCCGGACGGCCCGCTGCCGCCCGACCGCTCCACAGCCGACTGGCGGTTCGCCCTGGGCGACCTGGAGGTCTTCTGATGGCCGCGGGCAGCGTCCGGGCGACCGGCCGGGCCGGGCCGGCCGAGCCGGCCGCCGCCCTGCGGGCACTGGCCGGCCGGGTGCCGTGGCCGACCGCGGTGGCCGTCTGCCTGGTCCTCGGGTACGTCACGGTGTTCGTGCTGGCGATGGTGCACACCGGCTACGACACCTGGGGCGCGCTGCTGATCCTCCCCGCGCTGATGGCGATCGGCACCCCGATCCTGGCCCGGGTGGCCGCCGTCAACCCGGAACGCGACGTCTTCCGGCTGCTCATGCTGGCGATGGCGCTCAAGCTGCTGTGCGCCTTCCCCCGCTACCTGATGGCCTTCGTGCTGTACGGCGGCGCGGCGGACGCCAAGATGTACCACCAGCGCGGCAGCGACCTCGCGCTGTTCCTGGACACCCACAGCCCGCTGTCCGGCACCTTCCACTACGACCTCGGGATGAAGGTCGCGGGCACCGGCTTCATCATCATCGTCACCGGGGTCGTCTACGCGATCACCGGCCCGTCGCTGGTCGGCGGCTTCCTGGTCTTCTCCTGGCTGGGCTTCTGGGGGTTGCTGCTGTTCTGGCGGGCCCTGCAGATCGCCTTCCCCGAGGCGGACTCCCGGCGGTACGCCAAGCTGGTGTTCTTCCTGCCCTCGCTGCTGTTCTGGCCGTCCAGCATCGGCAAGGACGCCTGGATGATGTCCTGCCTGGGCCTGACCGCGTACGGGGTCGCCCGGCTGCTGGACCGCCGCTTCGGCGCCTTCCTCTGCATCGCGCTCGGCTCGCTGGGCACCGGCATGGTCCGCCCGCACGTCACCGTCCTGGCCGGCGCCGGACTGACCGTGGCGTACGTGCTGCGCCGGCGGCCGCAGCAGGTGAGCGCGCTCGGCCCGCTGCGCACCGTGCTGACCGTGGCGGTGCTCGGCGTCATGGTGATGCTGATGCTCCAGCAGGTGTCGACGTTCTTCGGCACCACGGGCACCACCGGGGACAGCGTCAACCACGTGCTGTCGGAGACCTCCCGGCGGACCTCGCAGGGCGGCTCGGTGATCAACCAGGCCACCGCCGACGACGCGGCGCCGCAGTTCAGCCTCAATCCGGCGGGCCTGCCGGTGGCGGTCGTCAGCGTGCTGTTCCGGCCGTTCCCCTTCGAGGCGTCCAACATCCAGAACCTGGTCCAGTCCGTCGAGTGCTTCGCCCTGCTGGTGATGTTCATCCGGGACTGGCCGCGGCTGCGCCGGGTGCCCCGGCTCTTCGTCCAGCGCTCCTACGTGGCCTTCACGATCGTCTACACGCTGCTGTTCTGCTGGGCGTTCTCCACCATCAACAACATGGGCATCCTGTCGCGCGAACGCGTCCAGGTGCTGCCGCTGGTCCTGGTGCTGCTCGCCGTACCGCGACCCGAGGGCGACCGGCCGAAGGCCCGCCCGCACTCCCGGCCGCCGCTGTGGCGGGTCCAGCCCGGGCAGTGGGGGGTGCGGCCGGCGGCCGGCCCGGAGACCCACCGACCACCGGCCGCCGTCGGCGGCCCGGCCGCTCCACCTCCACCGAGCACCACCTCGTCCCAGGGGGGATCTAACCGACCATGACGACCACCGACCTCGGCCTGCCCGCCGCCCTCGGCGGCACGCCCGCCTTCCCCGACGGCCTGCCGCTCACCCGCGTCCAGGTGCCCGACCGCGAGGGCCTGCTGGCCCGGCTCGGCGAGGTACTGGACAGCGGCCAGCTCACCAACGGCCGCACGGTGGCCGAACTCGAGGAGCGCGCCGCCGACCTGCTCGCGGTGCCGCACGTGGTGGCGGTCTCCAACTGCACGGCCGGCCTGATGCTCGTCCTCCAGGCCGCCGGGGTGGACGGCGGCCGCCCGGTGGTGATGCCCGGCTTCACCTTCTCGGCGACCGCGCACGCCGCGCACTGGGCCGGCGGCACCCCGGTGTTCGCCGAGGCCCGCGAGCAGGACATCACCCTCGACCCGGACGACGCCGAGGCCAGGCTCAAGGCCGCCGACCGGCCCGCCGCCCTGATGGCCACCCACGTCTACGGCACGCCGTGCCAGGTGGAGCGGCTCCAGCAGGTCGCGGACGCGGCCGGGGTCCCGCTGGTGTACGACGCCGCGCACGGCTTCGGCTCGGCCCGCGCCGGGGTGCCGATCGGCGGCTTCGGCCTCGCCGAGGTGTTCTCGATGAGCCCGACCAAGGTCGCGGTGGCGGGCGAGGGCGGCCTGGTGGCGACCCGGGACGCCGACCTCGCGGCCCGGCTGCGCTGCGCCCGGGACTACGGCAACCCCGGCGACTACGACACGCTGTTCCCCGGCCTGAACGCCCGGATGAGCGAGCTGCACGCGGCGGTCGGCCTGACCTGGCTGGCCGGGCTGCCCGAGCGGGTGGCACACCGCGGCGCCCTGGTCGCGGAGTTCGCGGCCGCCACGGCGGGCCTGCCCGGCGTGCGGCTCGCCCTCCCGGAGCCGGGCGACACCTCCACCTTCAAGGACCTGACGCTGATCGTGGACGCCGGGGAGTTCGGCCTCGGCGCCGAGGCCCGGGGCCGGGCGCTGAAGGCCGAGGGCGTGGACAGCCGCCGGTACTTCCACCCGCCGGTGCAGCGGCAGCGTGCCTACGCGCACCTCGGGCAGGCCGACGCGCTGCCGGTGACCGACCGGCTGGCCGGCTCGGTGCTCACCGTGCCGCTGTGGACGCAGATGGACGCGGCCACCGTGCGCCGGGTGGCCGGGGCGGTGGTGAAGGTGCAGGCGGCGGCCGAGCGGCTGCACGCGGCCGGCGTCTAGCGGACGTTTCCGGCCGCACCGGGCCGGCAGGGCCGGGGTGGACGGGCCGGAGGGCGCCGTCCACTCCGTCAGTACC
>NZ_JBHWBW010000021.1:0-34408 GCF_042735675.1 Kitasatospora sp. NPDC059571 | reverse complement strand
CAGTCTCACGACCTCGTGAGAGCCGGGCCCGCGCGTGCCGAGGCATCGGCGGGAAGTGGACGCTGTGACAGGTACCCACTTCCGACGCGCGGCGGGCTCGGCCGACGCCCGGTCAGCAGGCGCCGCTCAGAAGCTCGTAGGTGTGAGCTGCGCGGCAGGGCCGTCGATGGACCTGGTGTGCCCGGTCAGGCGCGGCAGGTCATGCCTTGCCAGTCAGGCGCCAGATCTGGTTCCTCTTGTTCGCCAGGTTGCTCGCGACGTCCAGGCACTTGCCGCTGTGCTCGTTGACGACGGTGTAGTCACCGTGGCGGCGCCCAGGTCGACCGCGTGGGTGCTCCGTCCGCCGGGCGTCATGTCCGCGATCCTGCCAGGTACCGGAATCCGGTCGACACGGCGGGAGCCGATGGCCCAGAGTGGCGGCTGTGCCAGATCTTCCCTCGCCCTGGCCGCGGCCCGGGTACCGCAGCCGCCCCGCGACCGCCGCCGACGCCCCCGCGATGCACGCGCTGGTCGCGCTGTGCGAGAGCGAGGTACTGGGCCGTGCCGAGACCGGCCTCGACGTCATCGTGGCCGAACTGGCCCAGTCCGACCTCGATCCGGCCCTGGACACCCTTCTCGTGCACGCGGCCTCGGGCGAGCTGGCGGCCTGCGCATGGGTGGTCCGCGGACGCCGCAGCGCGGTCGAGGTCCACCCCGGCCACCGCGGGATCGGGCTCGGCGCCGCACTGCTGCAGTGGGCGGAGGAGCGCGCCCGCGGCACGGGCAGCGAGCGCCTGGTGCAGACCGCCTGGGACGAGGACCGCGCCACCGTGGCCCTGCTGCGCTCCCGCGGGTACGCGCCGTACGTGAGCCAGTGGCAGCTGGAGATCGCGCTGCCGACCGAACCGGAGGTTCCGGCGCCGCCGGCCGGGGTCACCGTCCGGCCCTTCCACGAGGCCGACCGGCACGCGGCGCACCGGCTCACCGAGGACGCCTTCGACGAGTGGCAGCAGCGGCGCAAGCCGTACGACGAATGGGCTCGGCTCACCGTGGACCGCGCGACGTTCGCGCCGGGCCTCTCCCCGGTCGCCCTGGTCGGCGACGAGATGGTCGGCGCGGCGCTCTGCCTGGACGTCCCCGGCACCGGTGAGGGCTACGTCGAGCGGCTTGCCGTCCGGCGCGACCACCGCAACCGCGGGATCGCCCGGATCCTGCTGCGGGAGGCGTTCCGCGGCTTCCACCGGCACGGGTACCGGAGCTGCACCCTGTGGACGCACTCCAGGACGGGGGCGCTCGCGCTCTACGAGCGGGTCGGCATGAACGTCCGCCAGGGCTCCACGGTCTACGCCAAGGCGCTGGCCGCCGGATAGCGCACGGTACGGGGCCCGGAGCCCGACCTCGAGGCCCGTCTCCGATGGGTCGCGCCCTGCGTCGAGCCCCGCCGTGCGAGTTTCATGGACCGATAAACCGAGGTGTTCGCCGCTACAATCACGTTGTTCGTGTTCACCGGGGCAGAGCAGCGGGAGGGCCCGTGCTGGCAGTGGACGTCCGGCAGGCCCTGCGGGACGGTGAGACGGTCCACGAGGCGGCCTCCCGGTGGTGGCGCTTCGGCGGACGGACCGTCGCCGACCACGGGGACTTCCTGCTCGCCTTCGTCGACGGCGGGGTCTGCGTCGGCGCGTTCGAGATCCGCGCCGTCCGGACGGCCGAGGACCCGGGCGGACGCTACGCCTTCGACCTGGCACCGGCTACCCGGTTCCAGTGGGCGCTCGGCCGGCGGCTGCCGCTGCCGCCCGGCCGCAACCCCGCCCGGATCCTCGGCGGCTCCGCGCTGCGGGAGTTCCTCGACGCCGACCCCCACCGCACGCCGACCCCCGCGGCCCCCGAGGGGGAGCGATGACCGACACGCCGGACGCCATCGACGCCCTGCTCGGCGCCGGCCCGCGCCGCACGGAGCCGCTCCCCGAGCCCGCGGAGCGCGAACGGCTGCGCGCCGCGTACGGTCTGACGAAGGCCGAGACCGCGAAGGCGCTCGGTGTCAGCACCGGCACCCTGACCGCCTGGGAGTCCGGGCGCCGCGACCCGCAGGGCGAGGGTCGCACCGCGTACGCCCGCCTGCTGGAGGGCATGGCGGCCCGGCTTGGGGAGCCGACGACGACCGCCGTCCCGGAGCCGGTCGCCCCGGTCGGCCCGGTCGCCCCGGTCGTTGCCGAGCCGGCCTCGGCCGCACCCACTGCCGGCCCCGTGCACCAGCAGGTGGTGACGCTCGACCAACTGCCCTCGGGCGAGCTGGCGATGCACGCGCCGCAGCCCTGCGAGCGCTGCGGCCGACCGACGCCCTACCGCGCCGCCGGGCGTCCGATCCACATCGGCGGTTGGTGCGCGCCCTCCGTCGCCACCGACGTCGCCCCTGCCCCTGCCCCTGCTCCTGCTCCTGCTCCTGCTCCTGGCCCTGCGGCTGCCGCTGCCGCTGCTCCTGTCCTTGCTCCTGCCGCCTCAGCGCCCGTGGCCTCCGTCCGTCGCCCGGCCCGCCCGGCCCGCCCGGTTGCAACCGGCAGTACCCGGAAGCAGCCGGCGAAGCGGGAGCCCGCGGCCGCCGTCGACTGGGAGCAGGCTGCGGCGGCACGCTTCCCCGCCGGTCCGCTCGCGGTGCTCGACACCGCCGCGTCCGGCCGCGGCCTGGTCGGCCACCTGGCGGACGGCCGGGTCGTCGACGTCGACGGCGCCTCCCTGCCGGAGGTCGTCACCTGGGCGCTCGGCCTCGGCCTGGGCGCACCACGACTGCACCGCCACGGCAAGGACGGCGACCCGCTGCTGGTCCTCACCGACGCGGCCGCCGCCGACCTCGGCCTCCCGGCCGTCGGCAAGGACGAGAAGCGCGACTTCGTCCTGCGCACCAACCGGCTCCCCGACAGCCACCGCGCCGTGAAGGCCCTCACCAAGGCCGGCTGGCAGCTCACCCGACGCGGCCTCGGGCCGTGGGCGCGGATCTACCGGACCCCCGACGGCAGCCGGCGCGAGTGCGTCCAGCTCTGCATCCCCCTCTGGGGCGCACTCTCCGCCGGCGGGTGGCAGCTCCCGCCCGGTCTCGACGCCGCCGCTCTCGCCCGCCTGCTCGGCACCTACGCCCAACGGGTGCTGACCCCGCGCGGCTCCACCGCCGTCTCCGGACTGGAACTGATGACCGCGCTGCGCCCGCCGACCAGGCCGGTGCGTGGCGAGGCGGGCTGGACGTCCGGTCCGGTCGAGGGCTCGCTCGTCCGCGCCGTCGACGCCGCACCGCCCGAGGTCCCCGACGAGCACCCGCTCGCGGAGGGCCGCGAGGCAGGCCCCGGCCATGTCCTGCTGGAGGAGGCGTGGGACTGGGCCCGGCCGTTCGACCTGGTGGGGGACGAGGAGCGCGCCCACCCGTTCGCCGTCGGACTCGACGTCAACACCGCCTTCCTCGCGGCCGCCGGACGCCTCCTGGTCGGCCTCTCCGAGCCGGTCCACGAACTCCACCCGGTCTTCGACCGGAAGCTCCCCGGCTCCTGGCTGGTCGACCTGTCGGACGTGGACCTCGACCCCCGCCTGCCCTCACCCTTCACCCCGACCGGCGACCGGCCGACCGGCCCCGCCTGGTACGCCACGCCGACCGTCGCCTACGCCGTCGAGCTCGGCGCCCGGGTCCAGCCGCTCGAAGCCTGGCTCCGGCACGAAACCGGCCCGTACCTCGACCCGTGGCACAAGCGGCTGCGGGACGCCTACGTCACCACGATGGAACGGCTCGGAGTCCCGCTCGACCTCGCCGACGGCGACCCGCAGGCCTTTCTGGCGTCGATGGCCGCCCTGGCCGACCGCGGCGACCCGCTCGAACTCGCCGTCCTGACCGCGGTCAAGGCGACCGCCAAGGGCGGCATCGGCAAGCTCCGCGAGAAGCCCCGAGGACCGGGCCTGCGGCCGGGCGGGCGCTGGGCCGCGCTGGAACGGCCCACCTGGCGGCCCGACATCCGCGCCGCGGTCATCGCGACGGCCCGGGTCAACTTCCACCGCAAGCTCCTCCGCACCGCCGAGCACACCGGCCGCTACCCGCTCGGCGTGCTGTCCGACTGCGCCGTCTACGCCGCCCCCGGGTCCTCCGCGCTCGACGTCCTGCCGCGGACCCCGGACGGCCGACCCGTCCCCGGGGCGCTGCGCCTCGGCGTCTCACCCGGGCACGTGAAGTTCGAGGGCGCCCGGCCGATGCCGGAGGTCCTGGAGATGCTCACCGAGGGCCTCAACCCGGCCCGGTACATCAAGGCCGGCACCGACGCGGTCGCCGCCGGCGAGTAGGCCCCGGCCGGCCGCCCACTCGGCGATCGACCGCCCACCCGGGGCCGGCCGGACAGCAGAGATCGGCCGCTCGGCGGAGACCGGGCGCAGAGCAGAGAGGAGCAGCACCGTGGGGGAGATCGACGAGGGGCTGGAACGCGCCTCGCGGACGCGGGCGATCCCGCAGTCCACCGCTGCCCGGGTGCGGTTCCTGGTCCGCAGCGCGAAGGGCTCCACCCGGGCCGTCGCCGAGGAACTCGGCGTCTCGCAGCGCACCGTGCAGCGCTGGCTGAAGGGCGCCTCCGCGCCGAAGCCCGAGGCCGTGGGGAGGATCGAGCAGCAGGTCCGCGCGAAGTGGCAGCCGCGGGTACGGCAGCGCACCCGCCGCGCGGCCGAGCGCGACGGCTTCGTCCTCCACGTCCAGGCCCAGTTCGGGTACTCCTCGGCGGTCGGGTCCAGCGACGACCCCCGGATGCGCACCATCACCCAGCGGATGCCCGGCGAGGTCGCCCGCCGGCTGTACGCGGCCCGCGACGCGGGTGCCGGCACCCGCGAGCAGGAACAGGTGCTGGCCGATGCCCTCCAGGAGCACTACTTCAAGGACGGCGGCCGCCGGGCCTCCGGCCTGACCACGGAGATCAACGGCATGAACTGGGCCGACTTCGAGGTCGACTGACCGACCGCCGTCCCGTCCCTCGTCCCCCGTCCTCCCGTGCTGCCGTCGCTGCTGGAGGTCCGTCCGGCCCTGCTGGTCGCCACGGCCCCGGTCACTCGGGCGTGGTCTCGTCGGACCGGCCGCCGCGCGGGCGGGCCCGGACGTGCATGCGTTCGCCCTGGGAGCCGAACAGGCTGAGGATCTCCACCGGGCCGTCCCCGGCGCTGCCGAACCAGTGCGGCAGCCGGGTGTCGAACTCGGCGGCCTCCCCGCTCTTGAGCACCGTGTCGTGCTCGGCCAGCACCAGCCGGAGCCTGCCGCTCAGCACGTAAAGCCACTCGTAGCCCTCGTGCGAGCGCGGGTCGGGCGTGCACCGCGACGCGTCGATCACCATCTTGAACGCCTGCGGCCCGCCGGCGTGCCGGGTCAGCGGGACGATCGTCGAACCCGCGTGCCGGAACGGCTTCAGCCGCACCCGCGGGTCGCCCACCGGCGGAGCTCCGACGAGCTCGTCGAGCGGGACCTGATAGGCCCGGGCCAGGGGCAGCAGCAGCTCCAGATTCGGCTTTCGCTCGCCGGACTCCAGGCGGGACAGGGTGCTGACCGAGATGCCGGTGCTCTCGGCGAGCTGCGCCAGCGTGGTGCCCCGCTGCTGCCGCAGAGCCCGCAGCCGGGGACCGACGGAGGCCAGCACCGCGGCGTCGTCGTTTGCCATATCGGCAACATTACTTTGCCGATCGGGTGGTGCGGGCCGACGGTGGCTGCAGACGACCGCAGAGCGAAGACCGGGAGGCCCGCGGTGGAAGAGACGTACGACGTAGTGGTGGTGGGCGGTGGCGCCGCCGGACTCAGCGGCGCCCTGGCGCTGCTCAGGGCCCGGCGCTCGGTGCTGGTGGTCGATGCCGGTGAGCCGCGCAACGCACGTGCCGGGCACGTGCACAACTACCTGACCCGCGAGGGCGCCGCACCGGCCGATCTGGTGGCGACGGGGCGGGACGAGGTGACCGGTTACGGCGGCCTGGTCGTCGCCGGGCGGGTCGGGCGGGTCGCCAAGGACGGCGACGGATTCACGGTGGATGTGGATGTGGCTTTGGATGCGGAGGCGGGGGCGAAGGCGGAGATCGAGGGGCTGACGGAGTCGTCCGGGCTCGCGGGTCACGGCGGTGTCCGCACCGTACGGGCCCGCCGGCTGCTGGTGGCCACCGGTCTCGTCGACCGGGTGCCCGAGGTGCCGGGTCTCGCCGAGCGCTGGGGCCGAGACGTGCTGCACTGCCCGTACTGCCACGGATGGGAGGTCCGGGACCGGCGCATCGGGATCCTGGCGACCGGGCCGCTGTCCTGGCACCAGGCCGAGCTGTGGCGGCAGTGGAGCCCGGACGTGGTGGTCCTGCTCCACGGTGCGCCCGGTCCGGACTCGGAACAGGCCGAACGGCTCGCCGCGCGCGGCATCGTCGTGGTGGACGGCCCGGTCGTCGGGCTGGAGCTCGCGGACGCGGAGGCGCCCGGCGACGCCCCTGGCCTCGATGCCCCGGGCGGCGACCTGCTGACCGCGGGTGTCTCGAGCGGCGACGTCCTGACCGGTGTGCAGCTGGCCTCGGGCGAGTCCGTCGGGGTCGACGCCCTGGTCGTCGCCGCGCCGGTGGCAGCCCGCTCGGAGGTCCTGGAATCGCTCGGGCTGGAGCCCGTCGACGTGGAGTTCGGCGGCCATGTGGTCGGCAGCCGGATCCCGGCCGATGCCACCGGCGCCACCGCTGTTCCCGGGGTCTGGGTGGCGGGCAACGTGACCGACGTCCAGGCCCAGGTGGTCACCGCGGCCGCGGCGGGCCTCAAGGCCGGTGCCGCGATCAACGCGGACCTGATCGCCCAGGAGACCCGCGACGCCGTCGACGCCTACCGGGACCAGGTGCGGGTCATGCTGGCCCAGGAGGCCTGGGAGGAGCGCTACCGCTCCCGCCCGGCGCTGTGGAGCGGCCGGCCCAACCCGCAACTGGTCGCCGAGGCCACCGGCCTCACCCCCGGGCACGCCCTCGACGTCGGCTGCGGCGAGGGCGCGGACGCGATCTGGCTCGCCGAGCGGGGCTGGCGCGTCACCGCGGTCGACCTCTCCACCGTCGCGCTGGAGCGGGCCGCGGGCCACGCCGCGGCGGCGGGTCCGCAGCTCGCCGCCCGGATCGAGTGGACCCATGCCGACCTGCGCGACCAGCCGCCCGCCGCCGGGTCGTACGACCTGGTGACGGCGCAGTTCATGCACCTGCCGGGTCCGGCACGGCGCGACCTGTTCGCCGGACTGGCCGCTGCGGTCGCCCCCGGCGGGACCCTGCTCATCGTCGGGCACCACCCGTCGGACCTCCGGACGGCGGCCGGCCCGCGGCTCTTCCCCGACATGCTGTTCACCGCGCAGGAGGTCGCCGACGCACTCGACCCCGGCACCTGGGAGGTGCTGGTCGCCGAGACCCGCGAGCGGACCGGTGCGGACCGCGACGGCAACACCGTGACCGTCCGCGACGCCGTCGTGGTGGCACACCGCCGGGCCGCGGATTCGGGGACCGCGGCGGGCACCGCCGCCTGACGCAGGGCGCTCCCGAGGGCGGGGGCAGTGGGGCAGCCGGTGAAGCACCGGGGTCGGGTGGGGCCGCGCGCAGCCGGTGTGGTGGCGCGCGGTCGCTCCCGGGCCGGGTGGCGTGGTCCGATGGAAGGAACGCCGCGGGGACACCGATCCCGTCGGACCGGCCCGGACCGACCCGACCGCCGCGGGCAGGAGGACCACCATGACGAGCACATCCGAGCCCGGCACCATGCGGGCCGTTGCCTACGACCGATACGGGGGCAATGAAGTCCTCGCGGTGACCACCCTGCCCCGCCCCAAGGTCGGACCGGGCGAGATCCTGATCCGGGTGCGCAGCGCCGCGGTGAACCCCGTCGACTGGAAGGTGATGACGGGCGGACTCGACCCCCTGATGCAGACGGTCTTCCCGGTCGTCCCGGGCTGGGACGTGGCCGGCGTGGTCGAGCAGGCCGGGCTCGACACACCGGAGTTCGCCCCGGGGGACGAGGTCTACTCCTACGCCCGCCGCGACTACCTCCACGGCGGCACCTTCGCCGAACTCGTGACCGTCGCCGCCCGGGACGCCGCGCCGAAGCCCGACTCGATCGGCTGGGACGAGGCGGCCGGCCTGCCGCTCGCCGGGCTGACCGCCTACCAGACGCTCACCCGGTTGGACACCGGCCCGGACGACACCGTGCTCATCCACGGCGCGGCCGGCGGCGTGGGCACCCTCGCGGTACAGATCGCGACGGCCTTCGGCGCCCGAGTCATCGGCACCGCCTCACCCGCCAACCACGAACGGCTGCGCGCCCTCGGGGCCGAGCCGGTGGCGTACGGCGACGGGCTGGCCGAACGCGTCCGGGACCTGTCGCCGACCGGAGCCACGGTGGTCGTCGACTACGTGGGCGGGGTACTGGACGCCACGCTCGCGGTGCTCCGCGAGGGCGGCCGACACGCATCGATCGCCGACGACCGGGTGGTCGGTGCAGGCGGCCAGTGGATGTGGACACGGCCGGACGGCGCCGGGCTGCGGGCACTGGCCGCGCTGGTGGAGGCGGGCAAGCTCACTGTCCCGGTGGCGGCGGTGCTACCGCTGGAGCAGGTGGCGGAGGCCTTCGACCTCAGCCGGGCCGGACACACCCCGGGCAAGATCATCATTCGCGTGTCCTCCTGACGGGCAGCGACGCCTGCGGCGGTGGCCTCTGCGACGTCGGGCGTCGGGCGTCGGGCGGTGGGCGGTGGGTGGTTGGTTTTGCGCGCTTGGTGCTTGGTGCTTGGTGCTTGGTGCTTGGCGCTTGGCGTTCGGCCGTCGGGTCGTTGGTGTGGGGCGCTCGGTGTGGGGTCGTTGATGTTGGGCGCTCGGTGTGGGGCGGAGCGACCGGGCGGGTTGGGGTGGTCGCTCGAGGTGGGCGCTCGGCGGTGGGGCACATGTCGGTTGGGTGTGTGGGCCGAGGTGCTTGTCGTCGGGCGTGGGCTGGTGTCCCCGTCTGCCCCGGCGCGGCAGCCGGGACCGGGCACGGACCGCTGCGAGGCTGGGCCGGGGGACGATCCGAAGATGGGAGAAGACGTGATCACGACCGAATTCGTGCCGGGTTCGCCGTGCTGGGTGGACCTCGGCGCGCCGGACGTCGGGAAGGCGGTCGCCTTCTACCGTGCGGTGTTCGGCTGGGAGGCCACACCGATGGGCGAGGAAGCCGGCGACTACACCGTGTTCCGCAAGGACGGGAAGATCGTCGCGGCGGTCGGAGCCCTCACCGAGGAGGGTGCCCGGTCGGCCTGGATGATCTACTACGCCACGTCCGACGCCGAGGCTGCGGCGCAGAACGTCGAACGGGCGGGCGGCACCGTGCGCGTGGCCCCGACGGGGGGCGACGAGGGGCGGATGGCACAGTTCTCCGACCCCCTGGGCGGCCAGTTCGCCGTGTGGCAGGCCGGAACGGACCGGGGCCTGGAGGCGGTGGACGAGCCCGGCACGCTCTGCTGGACCGAGCTCTACACCTCGGACGTGGAGGCCGCCAAGAAGTTCTACGGGTCACTGTTCGGCTGGCAGACCGAGGCGATGCCGCTGCCCGGCGGCGGGGGCGACTACTGGATCATCGGCCCTGCCGGGCTGCCCAAGGAGCGGATGCACGGCGGCATGATGCAGCTGCCGACCGAGCACCTGGCCCTCAGCGCTGGCCGTCCCTACTGGCACCCGGTGTTCGCAGTCGAGGACACGGACGCGACGGTCGCCGCGGTCACCGCGAACGGCGGCAGCATCCAGATGGGGCCCGAGGACGCCCCTGGTGTCGGGCGACTTGCGCTGTGCCTCGACCCGTCCGGCGCGGACTTCGTCGTCCTGAAGCCCTCCCCGAACTGAGGCCCAACCCCGGGGTCGAGCGTGCGGGCAAGGGGCAGGGCGATGCTGGGCGCGTCGAGCCGCCGACGGGTCCTCCTATGTCGACGGCCGCAGGTATGCCTCGCCCCTTGCCCCTTGCCCCCATGCCTCTTGCCTGTGGCTTGTCGGCGAGTAATGCTGATTACATGATTACATCAGAGCGAGAAGCCCTCCGCGGCTGGTTCACCGGCCGCCTCCCCGATGGGCTGTACACCGAAGTGGTCGAGGTCACCGCGGACCGCGAGGAGATCACCGTCGTCGGTCGCATCCCCGGGCCCGAGCTCGGCACGGATGTGTCGGACGCCGAGCGCGAGGCGGCCGTCGAGGGCCGGATTGCCGAGTTCCGCGAACGGACCAGGGATGACCGGATGGCCGTCGCGCGCGAGGCCGAACGTCGCTACGGCCGCAAGGTCTCCTGGGGCGCCGAGTGCGACGGGGTCCGGGGCATGTTCACCACTGTGTCCGCGCCCGTTATGACCCGGTTGCGCCAGCCCGAGCGGCAGGTGCTCGACACCCTGGTCGAGGCGGGCGTGGCCCGCAGTCGGAGCGAGGCGCTGGCCTGGTGCGTGCGCCTGGTGCAGCGCCACTCCGACGCCTGGCTCGGCGAACTCCGTGAGTCGCTGGAACAGGTCCGACGGCTGCGAGCCCAGGGCCCCGACGCCTGATGCCTGATGGCTGACGCGTGACGTGGAGCAGGGGTCGGACCCCGGTCGGCCAGCCCGTCATCGACCTCCTCGCTTCCTCCGGCATCCCGTGCGCAGTCGGCCGTCCATCCGAGCCCGCCCTTCACGTCACCGACTGGCGGGTGCCCGCCGGCATCCTCATGGGTACTCGATACTCCCCTCCTGCTTCCTGTTTCCTACGGTTTGGGCCGCCTCACGGTGTCGTTGATCAGGCGTGTGGTGCGCTGCGTTCGAGGTGCACGATGCCGCCGCTGGCGAGGGCCTCGAATGCGGCGCTGATCCGGGTGGCCAGGAACTGGGGGAGCCGTTGCTCTGCTTCCTCGCGCTCCAACCAGTGGGCGGCACGGATCTCGCCGTCCGGGAAGACCAGGCCGTGCGCCTGTGCGGGAGTGAGTGGCTCCGCGCCGTAGACCAGACAGGTCAGGGCACGGCCGTGCTTGCCGACCGAGGCGGGTGCGGTGTCCACGACGAGGAGCCGACCGACGGGGGTGGTCAGCCCCAACTCCTCGTGGAGTTCGCGGGCTGCCGCCTGCAGGGGCGACTCGTGCGCCTCGACCATTCCACCTGGCAACTCCAGATGGTCCTTGTAGGAAGGCTCGAGCACGAGCACGCGCCCTGCGGTGTCGGTGAGCACCACCGTGGCTGCCATCATGGGGGCGGGCAGTTGTGCGTAGTGGTCGCGCGGACCCATGGGCAGCCGGTGCCCGTCCCGCAACACCGCCGTGTGCGCGCCACGTTCGGCCGCGACCGCCGCCGTCAGACGTCGAGCGACGGCCGGGGCCAGCAGCGCGAGCGCCTCGGTCTCGGGGAAGAAGGCGGCTGCTCGGATCTCGCCCTCCTGCAGGGCCAAGCCGGCCGCGTCCACCGCGCCGACGGGGCGGGCGGCGTACACCAGGGAGACGATGGTCCGGCCCCACACGGAGGCGGGGATGGTGTCCACCACCAGTAGCCGTCCGGGCTCAATGGTGAGGCCGAGCTCTTCGCGGAGTTCGCGGGTGAGCGCGTCTGTCGGCTCCTCGTCCTCCAGCATGCCGCCGGGCAGATCCCACCCGTCCTTGTAGACCGGGTCGACCAGAAGCACCCGCCCTTCCGAGTCCCGGATCAGGGCGTCTGCGCAGGCGGCCGGCGCCGCGTGCGCAGCGAGGTATCGGGCGAGCTCGCCGTCGGCCGGCTGGGGTGCGCTCTCGGCTGCGGTGTCGGCCGGGCGTTCGGAACGGGACGTGGATGTGGTCATCGGCGGACCTCCAGGGTCGGGTACTGGGTACTGGTGCGGACGCTCCGTGCGAGGGCGCTGCGGGCGGGCGCGGGAATCAGGGCCATGCGGGGGCGACTGGAAGGGATGACGCCTGGGGCGCGGATCTCGGCACTGTGTGTGGGGAGCATCACCGAATGGGCGACGCCTGCTGACGGTCCGCCGAGTCCCCCCGATACGCAGCGGCTTGGAGCTCGAACATGGTGGCGTACATCCCGCCGGCTGCCATCAGCTCTCGGTGTGTCCCGGACTCGGCGATACGGCCGCGGTCGAAGACCAGGATGAGGTCGCAATCGATTGCCGGGGCGAGGCGGTGGGACACCAGAACGGTGATGTTGTCCGGGGTGCTGTAGTCGTCCAGGACGGCCCGGAACAGGGCGTGTTCGGCGATCGGGTCCATGCTGGCGGTCGGCTCGTCCATGATGAGGACGGGGGAGTCCTGGTAGAGCCCGCGTGCGCAGGCGATCTTGGACCAGTTGCCGGCGGACAGCTCTGCGCCACCCTCGAACTGCGGGCTCAGGACGGTCGTCCAGCCGGTGTCCAGGCCCGCGATCACTTCATCCGCGCCGGAGGCCAGGACGGCCCGAAGCGCCCGATCGGGATCGCACGTGGTCACGGAGCCAGATCCGATGGAGACGTTGGCGAGCGCGGTGAGGGGCCAGTGCGCCGGGTCCTGAAGGACGAGTGCCACTCGGCCCTGCACACTCTCGGCATCGAAGGCGGCGAGCTCGGTGTCGTCCCAACGCACCGTGCCGGCAGTCGGCTCGTACAGCCCTGCCAGGATCCGGGCCATGGTCGACTTGCCGGATCCGTTGCGGCCGACGAAGGCGATCTTCTGCCCGCTTCGCAGGGTGAATTCCACACCGCGCAGGGCTTCTTTGCCATGAGGGTAGGAGAATGCCACGCCTTCGACCGAGATCTCGCGGACGGAGTCCGGCGCCGGGCGGCCGGTGGTGCGCGGGAGCTTCGTCCGGCAGGTGTCCTGGAAGTCCATCAGGTCCTGCATCCACAGACTGTTCTCGAACACCCGGTGGCAGGCCATGACCAGCCTCATCAGCGCACTCTGGCTCGCTTGGATCGCGAAGTAGGCGGCACCGCCGGCCGCCAGGGGCAGCCATCCGGCGCCGAGCATCCATGCCAGCGCGGCGTAGGTCGCGAACAGCCCGACACCGCCGAGCGCCCGGCCGACCAGGGCTGCCCTGGCCTGCCCGGCACCGAGCTCGACCTCCTCGCGGGCGATCGCGCCGGCCAGCACCTGGTGTTCGGCGAGCAGGGCGTGCTGCGCTGTGGACGTCCGCAGCTCTGCCGCAGTCTCCCGCTCGAACAGCACCCAGGAGAAGTGAAGGATCCGCCGTCGCAGACTGCTCTGGCGCACCGCCGAGAGGTAGCCCCGACGGATGGAGTAGACCGACGCCGCGCTCTTGGGCAGCACCGCCGCCAGCAGCAGGAGCAGCAGAAGAGGGTGCAGCACCCCGAGCACGCCCGCCGCACCCGCCAGCGCGAGCAGTGCCGAGACCAACTCGACAACGGCCTCCACGCTCTCCTCGGCGTAGTGCAGACCCCGGTCGTACGCCCGACGGACATCGTCCGCCCAGCCGGGATCGTCCACGGCGTCCAGTGTCACGTGCCCCGTGAGGGCCAGGAGTTGCGCCTCCAGCGCCTGGCGGACTCGCGGACCGAGGCGTGCCTGCCAGTGTGCGATGCCGGCGTCCATCAGGCTGCGCAGGAGCAGTAGTGCGGCAACGACTCCGAGAGCGGGTGCGGCAGCACGGATGCGCTCTGCGCCGGCGCCATCGGCGAAGACCTTCTGCAGGACGCCGACCGAGGCGAACAGACCGCAGGAGGCCAGCACGGCGGAGACGACCTGCAGGACGGCGACGCTGACGGCGGCGGGAGCGTCGGCCCGCCACGCCGTGCCCCACACCTGCCGAACGATCGCGGGCAGGCTCCGCAGAATGGTCAACATGCCGGTGCGCGAGGCGGCGCCGTCGTAGGTCTCCCAGAAGCCCTGGCTGACGTGACGGCCCAGGTCGCCGTCGACGGGCGCGGCGGGCGCGGTGGCGGGCGGGGGGCCGAGACCGGCGCGAGGAGCCGGTACTGCGGCGGGGGCGATGCGGTCGGTCATCGGTGCTCCGTGAGGCACGTCGGAGGTGGATCGGGGGCCAAGAGGCCTACGGGCCGGCCGCATGGAGGCGGCTGCCGCAGCCGCGAGGTCCGGCAGGCGTGCTGCTCGGTCTGAGGACAAGTCATCTGTTCGGCGCTCCTCGGGTGGATGTCTGAGGTCGGCGATTCACCGTAGGACGGTCTCTGACGTCACGACGAGGTCTTTTCGGCGGCACCACTCGATCTGGTGATCCATGGAACGGCGCGGTCCCCAGGGATCCTCTTCGAGTTGTCGGCAATGCATCCGGCCCAGGTCAGATGCGGTGTCGACGGCCCATGGAAGGGGTGCTGCCGTCCCTGGCAGGCCTGGGCAGCGGGCTCGGGCTCGGGCTCGCGTCGATTTCACCGGATTGGACGGTGCACAGTGAAGGGAGCGTCTGCGGTGTATTCGAGGCAACGGATGTCCAGACGGGCGCACGGCCCGCTCGGAAGGCACAAGGTAACTCGCTCGAGACACGCGGCCTCCCGGGAGATCTGCCGGTTCGTCACCTGGTTCGGCGGGACTGCCGAGTTCTGCCCGGCCGTGGGGTCCCCGGGGCGGGCGGGGCAAGGAAGGCGTCGATGATCCCGGTCATCGAGGAAGTAGTTGACCGGCGCGGGCCCGTCGACGCGCGGGTGGCTCGCGTGGCCCAGGCAGCCCACCCATCGGCGGCACGGGGCGGGTGCCGTGGGCCGCCCCGCCGGCGACTACGCGGAGAACTGTCGGGCACGGTCCGGCCGATATCGCGCTTCTCCTCGGGCCGGCTCGCGCGGGTGAGTGGTCACGACGATTCGAGAGGCGTGGGGCGACGCCATCGAAGTGTTCGAGATCGACTCGGCACGGCGGCGCCCTGGGCATCCCGGCGGGTGCGCATTCAGCGATCACCGTGGACCACGTGAACCGTGACGTGACGGGTACCCCACGGTTGGCGCGCGGGAGCAGGCGGTCGGTCCTATAGGCGACTACCTGGCACAGGGAGTGTGACCCCGGGAGGGCGAGCCGCACGCTCACTCGCCCAGCGTGGCTCCGGCCCGCCCTGGAGCTCTGGCCAATGGCCGAAACCGCTCGCGGATGGATTCGGCCACCGCTCGCGGACGGGTCCCACCCTCATGGGTAGCTCCGGTGGGCAGGCGGGCCCACAGCGCGCTGCGCCTTGGGCCGTTTGGGTGATCGTCGTGCTACGGGATGTTGCGCCGACCATCCTGTCTGGCGCCCGAGCGGGTCGGCGTGCACGGGCTCCGCAGTCCACCTGGAGCGGTGTACGCGCCGACCCGCGGCTGGGGACGGAACAGCGCGGCCGGGCTCAGGACGTACGCGATCCGTCCGCGCCTGACGGGCCGGGACCGCACTGCCGGGGAATACGGGGCGGCCACGGAGGCAGGGTGGACGGCCGGAACGACATGCTGGCAGGAATCGGGGAGGACAGCTGGCGGATCACGCGGGGCTCCTTCGGCGTGCAGCCCCCGAACGGTGCGGTCGCACCGGGCTGCGGTCCGACTGTGCACTGGCGCGGCCGAAACCGCCCGTTCGCACCAGCCGACGGGCGCCGCGCCCCGGCGCCCACAGGGCGGCCCTCCGAGGGCGGTCCTCCGGCGGACGCCTGCCCCGCCGTGACGCGGAAATTCCCCCGCATGCTCGGCCGGTCGCCGGGCAGTCGCAGCGTTGTCCGACCCCCTGAACGAGGAGATCATCCATGCTGCCTGTCGTCCTTGTCCTGCTGCTCGCCCTGCTTCTCTTCGGTCTCGGCTTCGCGCTCAAGGCCCTGTGGTGGATCGCGGTCATCGTGCTGGTGGTCTGGCTGATCGGCTTCGTGGCACGCGGGACGAACGCCGCCGGCACTCGTGGCCGCTGGTATCGCTGGTGAGGTGCACCATCCGCCTTCACCGACGCCGGCCGGGGCACCAGAACCGGCCGGCGTCGCCCCCGGCACCGGCACCAGCACCAGCACACTCACCCGTCCCACCTGGCGGCCGGCACGCCCGGCCGGTGGTACCTGGCGGTAGGGGAGTAACTCGCCGCCCGCGGTCCAGGGCCTGCACCTTTCGACAGCGGACCGACCAGGGATCCCGGCGGCCCGGGCTGTCCCATCCCGCCCCCGATCCGGTAGGTCCCGTCCGCCGGCTCTCTGCCGGCTCTATGCTTCTGGCATGCGTATACGTCCGATGCTCGACGGGCCCGGGGAGGGTGGCGCATTTCCGGAGGCCGGTGACCTGGCGGACGTCGAACACCTGCTGACCGGCAGGGGTGTCCTTGTGCTCAGCGGTGCGGGGCTCTCCACCGAGTCGGGTATCCCGGACTACCGGGGTGCCAACGGGACGCTGCGCCGCCGCGCACCGATGACCTACCAGGAGTTCGTGTCGAGCGAGGAGGGACGCCGCCGCTACTGGGCACGCAGCCACGTCGGCTGGCGTTCGATCGCTCGGGCCCGGCCCAACGCCGGCCACAGGGCCGTCGAGGCACTGCGCCGGTCCGGTCACATCGACGGCGTGATCACCCAGAACGTGGACGGGTTGCATCGAGCGGCCGGCACGGACGAGGCCGTGGAGTTGCACGGTGGGCTTGACCGGGTGCTCTGCCTGGAGTGCCGTCGGATCAGCCCGCGCGCGGAGCTCGAACACCGCCTGCACGCACTGAACGGGGAGTTCGAGGAGGCGGGTAGTCGGATCAACCCGGACGGCGACGTCGAGCTGCCGGACGAGTTGGTCCGCGCCTTCCGGATCGCTCCGTGCCAGGTCTGTGGCGGGATCCTGAAGCCGGACGTGGTGTTCTTCGGCGAGAACGTCCCGGTGCCCCGGGTCAGGCGCTGTTTCGACCTGGTCGATGCAGCGCGGGCGCTCCTGGTGCTGGGTTCGTCCCTGACGGTCATGTCGGGGCTGCGCTTCGTCCGGCACGCGGCCCGCTCCGGCAAACCCGTTGCGATCCTGAACCAGGGGGCGACCCGCGGCGACGCCCAGGCGACAATCCGGCTCTCCCTCCCGCTCGGCACCGCACTGACCTCACTGGCCGACAGCCTTGCCGTCTCGCTCGAGACGTCCGAGTCCACACGGCAGGACGGGTGACCGGGCGCCTGAGCCGCAACGCCGATCATCCCTACGCTCGCCCTTCCGCCCCTGCCCTTCCGCCCCTGCCCCTCACCCCTGCCCCTCTGCTCCAGCCCCTCACCCCTGCCACGCCAGGCCCGCGCCACAGCCGATCGGCGAGCCGCCACCCCCGCCGATCGGCGGCAGTTACCCCCGCCGATGGACGGTATTCACGTGGTCGTCCAAGGTTGTTCACCCCGTCGAACGGGGGATAGATCCCGGTTCTGGCAAAATAATCTGATGATCGGATGGCAAGGTGGGGAGGGTTGGCGTTGCGTCGCCTGAGCTCACTCCCCGTACCGGAGCTGACCGACGGCACGGTGGTGCTCCGCCGCCCGGTGGCTGCGGACGCGGCCACCGTCCTCGCAGGCACCCGTGACCCGTTGGTCCGCGAATTCATGCAAGGCGTGATCCCCCATCAGGACCTGTCCGCTGCCGAACGATGGTTGGCGGATGTGCCTTCCGGGCTGTGGGCGGCGGACCGTGCGGCGTATTTCTCGGTGGCCAAGCCGGTGACTTCTGCCCCGGGGTCTCCGTCGTCTGCGGCGGTCTCGGCGACCTATGGGCCCGCCGTCGGCTGGGCCGAGCTGGTCGACCTCCGCCCCGAGGAGGGGGCCGCCGAAGCGGCGATCTGGCTGCTTCCGGAGGCGCGCAGCCTCAGGACCGCCGCATCGGCGCTGCGGCTGCTCTGCCGCTTCGGCTTCGAGCAGCTGGGGCTGGGCCGGATTGACGCGTACGCTGCGGCAGATAACATGCCTGTTCAGGTGGTTGGTGCGTCCATCGGGTTCCGGCGTGCCGGTTTCCGTCCCGGGCTGTTCCGCAGTTCGCGGACCCATGCGCTGCACGACGCCGTACACGCCACGCTGCTGCCTGAGGACCTGTGCTGACGCAAGGTCCGTGAACACGGGGGTGTTCCGTACGGCACGCACGACGACGGGGTGGCCCGTCAAAGAGGGAGGACCCTGATGTCGGGGGGAGCGGGTTTTCCGTCCGCAGGGACGGTATCTGACGATCGGCCCGGAGTCCTGCGGTTCGCCGCGGGCGACTCCGGCACGGCCGAGGGCCGGGTCGAGCTGGTGATCGAGGCGACCGGAGCCCTGCGCGTCGAGCGCAGCGCCGCCGGCCATCGTGCACGGCGGAATGGGCGGATCGACCAGGCCCTGCTGGCCAGGGTGTTGAACGCGCTCGGCCAGGCGGCACCCGGCCGGGCGCCGCTCACCGACGACACATCAAGCTCGTCCGACACATCGAGCTCGTCCGCCACATCCGGGGGGTCCGACGCGTCCGACACATCGAACTCGTCCGACACATCCAACGCGCCCGGCGCAGCCCGCGCAGGAGGAGCCGCCGATGCGGGTGGTAGGCCGACCCGTCGCCTGACTGCGTCCGGGCTGTTCCCCGGCGGTGACGCCGCCTGGGACGACGCCGCGGGCTTCCCCGTCCCCGGCGTCGGCCAAGCGCTGGAGATCCTCGCGGCCCAGGCCGTCGACCCGGCAGCCGCCGGGAGGCTGCCTGCCGCCCTCGTGCAGCTCGACCAGCCGGCGCCCGACAGCGGCGCGGACGAGGTGCCCGGGTCGCGGCCGGCCGCAGCGGTCGGCACCGTCGGCGGCCGCCCGGCCTACGCGCTCGCCCGGCCCGGTGAGGGCTTCGGGCTGACCGGACTCGCGGACTCCGCAGCGCTCGGCGGGTCCGACACGGACTCCGGGGTGCTGCCCACGGCGGTGGCGCTCGGCTCGGCGGAAGGCCGCGAGCTCTTCGCCGTCGGCGGTGAGGACGGCGCGGTCCAGGTCTGGGACGCCGTCAGCGGCCGACTGCTGCATGGCACGTCCGGCGGTGAGGGCGCCCAGGTGGTGACCGCGGCGTCCATCCAGGGGGTGCCGCTGGCCTTCTCTGCCGGGTGCGAGGGCGAGGTACGGGCCTGGCACACCGAGGACGGCCGCAGCCTCGGCCTGCTGCCGGTCGGCGGCCGCGGCGCCGCCGCACTGTGCCATGCCCGCTGTGCCGACCTCGACCTGCTGGCCGCGGGTGGCGCCGATGGTGTCGTCCGGGTCTGGGACGCCGCCACTGGTGAGCAGTTGCACCTGTTGGTCGGGCACACCGACCGGGTGACCGCCCTCGCCGTGCTGGTCCTGGGCAACCAGGCCCTGCTGGCCTCGGCCGGTGCGGACGGCGCGATCAGGCTCTGGGATCTCGCCACAGGGCAGCCGGTCTCCGTGCTCCACGGCCACTCCGCGTCGGTCACCGGCCTGGCCTTCCTCCACCCCGAGGGTGGCGATCCGCAGCTCGCCTCGTGTGCGCTCGACGGGACGCTCCGCCTCTGGGACGTGTACACCGGGACGGCCGTGCACGGCTGGCCGACCGGGCAGGGCTGGCTGACCTCGCTGGCCGAGGTGCGGATCGGCGGGCGTTCGGCGCTGGCCGCCGGTGACGAGCACGGCGCCGTGGTGCTGTGGGACCCGGCGACCTTCGCCCGGGTCGGCGAGCTGGCGCCCGCCGGGGGCGGCTACCCGGTCAATGCCGTGGTGGCCGTTGAGCAGGCGGGCCGGCTGCAGCTGGCGGCCGGGTACGGCGATGGCACGGTCCGCCTCTGGGATCTTCTCGACCGGCGCGAGACGTGGACGGCCGCCCCTGACGGCGGTCCGGTGACCTCCCTCGCCTGCTGTCCGCTGGAGGGTGGCGCCGCGCTCGTCTGCGGCACGGCCGCAGGCGCCGTCCGCTCTTTTGACGTGCGGTCCGTGGAAGCGCTCTCAATCCCCACCCCCCACACGGGGCCGGTTTCGGGGCTGGCCTTCTGCCCGCCTGCCGAGGACGCACCGGCCGCGCTGGTCTCCGCGGGGGCGGACGGCACGGTGCGGGTGCGCGACGCCCTCGGCGGTGCGCCGTTGGTCCGCTTCACCGCCGATCCCCGTGGCGTTACCGCGCTCGCGGCGGGCCTGGTGGCCGGGCGCCAGTCGGTCGCCACGGGCGGTCCGGACGGGCAGGTCCGGCTCTGGGGCGCCGCCGACGGTCGGTGCGAGCTCGAACTGGACGGCGTGGCCGGACCGGTCGAGGTGCTCGCCCTCGCGCTGCTCGGCGAACGCGAGGTGCTCGCGGCCGGCGGCGCCGACGGTGCTCTGCGCCTGTGGGACGCCCGCGACGGCAGCGAGGTCGGCGCCTTCGCCGGCGGCGGCGCACCGGCGCGCAGCCTCACGCTGCAGGACCTCGACGGCGAGGCCCTGTTGGCGTGCGGCGACCAGGAGGCCACGCTCCGGCTCTGGCACGTGGCGAGCGGCGCGCTGCTGAACGAGGCCGCGGTCGACCGGGTGCCGCTCGCGATCGCGTTCGGCGACACCGGCCTGTACGTGGTCGGCCCGGACGGCGCGACCACGCTCTGAGCATGGATTCAACGGGGATCCCACGCGGGTCGCATGCGGAATCCGACGTAGTGCCTCGGGCGGAGCCGTCGTCCGGGGGCGTTCTCCGGGGCCGTCGTTCGGATCCGTCCGGAGCCGATGGTCCGCATCGTTCGACCGGCCGGAAGCCCGGCCGGGACATCGTCCGGCAGCGCGGCCGGCACGTCGGCCGGCAGTTCGGCCGGTGCACCGTCCGGCTGTGCGGCCGGCACACACAGGCGCGAGCCTGGCGGAAATGGGGTGGGCAGACATCATGAGCGGTACGTCCTTCCGGATCGACCTCGACGAGGTCGAGGCCGCGGCCAAGGCCATCCGGGCCATGCTCGACGACCTGGAGGCGCCGGCGGCCCGGCTGGAGGCGGTGATCAAGCAGATCAAGCCGACGGCCTACGGCACCGAGGCCGTCGGCCGGTCGTTGACCGGCGGCAGTTCATCGGTCGGCGGGCTTCCCGAGCACCAGGAGCAGGTCTTCGCCGGGGTCCGCGCCTATCTGCAGAACTCCGCGCAGATGGCAGCCAACCTGGAGCTGATGGTGCAGCGCTACCGGGAGACCGAGGAGGCCCAGACGGCCGAGCTGTCCCGGTTGAACGGCGGCCGCGGCGGCGACGGACCGGGTGCGGTCGCCACACCGGTGACCGTCACTGCGCCGCTCACCGCGGTCGACGGCACGCGTGTCTCGCCGGTGTCGACCCCGCTCACCGCGGTCGACGGCACCCGGGTCAGCCAGGTGTCGGCCCCGCTCACGGCGGTCGACGGAACGCCCGCCGCGCCGCTCGTCGAGGAGACCCGGCCGACCGTGCAGGTCCAGCCGGTCTCCGCACCCGTCACGCTGCCGCCGGTCCACACACCGGAGCCGGCCTTCCACAACCCGGATGCGCCGGACCTCGCCTACAACGAGCGGAACACGGATCCCGACCGGGAGCCGCGTCCGATGCCCGGCGGCGGCCGCAACCAGCTCATCTGAGGCTGCGGTCGGCGCAGTTCGGAGCGGTCCCGGAGCCACACCGGGATACCGGGGCCGCGCCGAACGGTCCATTCTGATGGTTATTCATATGATGTATCGTCAAATTCTGAACTAAACGAGTCCCGGCGGGGCAGCCCCCGCCGGTTCCGGTCACCCCGTCCCAGGCCAGCCGGCCAGCCCAAGAGAGCGACTCGTCATGATCGAGCTGCCGTCCGACCTCGCCGAAGTGCTGAAGGTCGTCCAGAGCAACGAACACGGTTCCGGGATCCTCTTCCCGAACGCCAACGAGGACCTGCTGTCCGAACTCGCCGCAGCCTGGGAGGCGTGGAACGCCGCCGCCGAGCCCGCGGTCCGCACCATCGTCGCCAGCGCGAACCGCGCCATGGCCAACATGTCCGGTGCGGCCGCCGAGAGCTTCGAGGGCTACCTGCGCAAGTACGCGGGCAGCGACCAGTCCCACGCGGCGACCACCCTGGACGCCGGTGCGGCGATGGCCCAGTCCTTGCGCGGTGCCCAGCAGGCCGTCACCCAGACCAAGTCCGAGATGGTCCGCGAGCTCCAGTACGCCAAGGAGTACATGGAGCAGAACCCGGCCGGCAAGCACGATGACATCGCCCAGTCCGAGGGCATCAAGACGGCCGCGGACACCTACAACACCTATGTGGGCCAGGTCGGTTCGAGCATTGACACGATGCTGCGGCAGTCCGCCGGGCACGTCGAGCGGATGACCGGAGCCGGGCAGGTGGCCCGGCTGGGCGGCTCCGGCGGCAGCGGTACGTCCACCACCAGCGCCGGCGGGCCCAGCGCGGTGCTCGACCCGTCCAGCCTGCGTCATCCGAACGCCACCGGCCTCGACTCGTTGCCGGCCGGCGCCGTGCTGCCGGGGGCGGACGCCGGTCCGCTCTCCGCACAGTTCGATCCGAGCGCGGGCGGCGTGCCGTCCGGCGCGCCCGGGGCGGGCGGCTTCGGGGGTGGCGTCCCGGACGGCGGCGCCGGCGGTGGCGGCGGTGCGGGCGGTGGCGCCGGCGCGTGCCGGCCGCAGCTCGGCGCGCTGCAGCCCTGCCAGCCGCCCGCCCCCGCGGCGGTCAGGCGGGGGGTGGGGGGTGGCGGTGGGCGCGAGTGCGGCGGGGGGGCCCCCGGATTCTCGCCCGACAACGCCCCGCGCCTCGGCCTGGCCGGCCTGTCGGACCTACCGGGGTTCACCGGCGGTGCCGGTGGCAGCGGTGGCGGCGGCACGGGCACGATCACCCCGTGGTCCCCGCCGGCACCCAGCACCGGAGGGCTGTCCGGCGGCCTCGGCGGCGGCTCGTTCGGCGGTCTCCCGTTCGGCGGGCTGGGCGGGCTCGGCGGCGGTGCCGCGGGCACGGGACGCTCGACCACCGGCGCCTTCAAGCCGTCGGGACTCGGTGGCGGCGGTGCCGCCGGCGCCCGCGGCCTCGGCGGCGGCATGCCGATGGGCGGCGCGGCCCCGCGCGGCCTCGGCGGAGCCGGCGGTGCCTCGGGACGCGGGCTCACCACGCGGGCGGGCCTCGGCGCTGCCGGCGCGGCGGAGGGCGGAATGCGGTCCGGCAGCGGCCTGGGACAGGGCTCCGGAGCCGGGGCCGGCCGAGGCGGGACGGGCGCGACCGGTACCGCCGGGGCCCGTGCCACCGGCGCGGGCGGCATGGCCGGCGCCCATGGGCCCGGCGGGATGGGTGGCGGCGGTCGGGGCGGCGACAAGCGCAGCGGCAACCGCTTCGTCCGGCCGACCCGCTTCGGCGCCGCCGGACCGGAGGACGAGGACGACGCCCTGCTGACCGACTCCGGCATCACCGGGCAGGCCGCTCAGCGCGAGGACGGCGACCGCCGGTGGGAGCGCATGCGCCGCAGGTGGCTCGACGCCGCCCGGACGGAGGGCGCCGGCGCCCCCGCCGCAGGCGCCGAGCAGGCCGCGGAGACGCCCGCGGACCAGAACACCCTGCTGACCCAGCTCACCACCGCTCTGCTCGGCCCGGACGCGGGAGCCGACGGGGCCGCAGCCCTGGCGGGCCTCGGTGGCGACGCCACTGACACTCCGTCCACCGACCCGGGGGCCGATTCCGGTACGGGCTCCGCCTCGGCCGGCGGCACCGGCTCCGGCCCGGATGCCCGGGCCGAGCGGTCGGGCACCTCGCACGCCGGGGCGGAGAACGGCTCCGCGGAGGGCGGTGCGAGGGACGGCGGCACCTCCGCGGGCGGCTCGCCGGACGAGGACTACCTCGACCGGGCCAGGTCCGCCGCGGCCCGCCGCGGCCGCCCGGACGCGGATGCCCCCGCCGCAGCTGCCGGCGGCGAAGCCGCGAAGCCGGCCCCGCTCAGGGAGGAGGGCGGCTACCAGGTTCCGAGTCCGTTCCTGCGCGCTGCCCTGGCCCGCCTCGCCACCTCCGGAGGCCTCGAAGGCTCCGATGCGGCCCCCGCCCGGACGCCGGGGGCCGGGTCGTGACCTCACGCACCGCCCGGCGTCCCCACCACCCCGCGCCGCCCGTCGGCCCGCACCGCCCCGCTCCCGTGAGCGGGCGCCCGAACAGCCCGAAGTGGAAGTGCCATGGATGAGCAGACAGGCGCAGAGCAGGCTCACGCCGTGCTGCGCGACACGACGGTGACCGCCCGTCCGGCGGAGTTCGACGCGGTCGCCGCGGAACCCCTGGCGCGGTTGGAACCGATGGAGGTCGGGGTCGCGGCGGAGCCCTTGGCGCGACTGGAACCGATGGAGGTCGCGGAGCCCTTGGCGCGACTGGAACCGATGGAGGTCGCGGAGCCCTTGGCGCGGCTGGAGCCGATGCAGGTCGCGGAACCCATGGCGCGGCTGGAGCCCACCGAGGCCGCGGAGCCGCTCGCACGCCTGCGGCCGATGGAGGCCGCGGAGCCGCTGGCACGCCTGCGGCCGATGGAGGCCGAGCCGGTGGTGTCGATGGATCGGGTGGCGCAGGCCGAGCCGACGTTGACGACGGCCCGGACGGCGGAGGCCGAGCCGGTGCACTCGACGGCCCGGACGGCGGAACTGCGCCCGATGGAAGGGACGGTGGCGGCGGAGCCCGACATGCTCCTCCAGCGGACGGCGACGGACGGGGTGCCGGCCGAGGCGCGGACCGTGCCGCTCGCGGCCGGCCGGGCGGCAGCCACGCCGGCGGCACAGGACGCCCAGGTCAAGCGGCTCGCTCCCACGGCACAGTCCTCCAGCTCGTCGGGCGGCGGCTCGGCCGGCAGCGGGTTCCAGGTGGATCCGGAGCAGTACCGGGCCGCGGTCAGCCCGGTACTGGCCGCGGCCGACCAGCTCAGCCAGCTCGTCACCGGTCTCACCGCCTTCCTCGAGCACACCCAGTCGACGGCGCCGTGGGGCAACGACGAGTCCGGCAAGAAGTTCGCCGAGGGCGAGAAGGGCTACCTCAAGTACAGCGCCGACACGCTCAAGGGACTCAAGAGCATGCCGGACGAGGTCAAGTACATCGCGGACGGACTCAAGGCGATGGCGGAGAACTACCGGGCGGCCGAGGAGGGGAACACCTCGGCGTTCCAGGGCGGCGACGGCTCCGACGGCGTCTCCGTGCCCCAGACGGGTTCGTACAGCGCGCCCGTCGACGTCCTGCCACCGAGCGCCGCACTGCGGAACATCGCGCAGTCCGCCCCGTCCACCTACCGAAGGGCCTGATCCGATGGCGGTCGAGCTGCCCGAGCCCCTGCAGTGGGTGCTCCTCCTCCTTGCCGGCACCCGCTGGCCCGAGGCCGACGAGGACATGCTCCGCGACATGGCGGAGCGGTGGCGCGAGGGCGCCAAGACTCTGGAGGACGCGGAGAAGTCCGCCGACTCCGCGCTGAAGCGCGCCCTTGACGGCCAACGCGGCGTCGCCGCGGAGGCGTTGGCCGCGCACTGGGCCCAGTTCACGACGGGCAAGGGGACGGAGCAGGACCCGGGCTTCTTCCCCGGCCTCGTCCAGGCCTGCAACGGCATGGGCGACATGCTGGAGGCGATGGCCAACTCCGCGGAGACCGCGAAGATCCAGATCATCGCCCAACTGGGCATCCTGGCCTTCGAGATCGCCACCGCCGAGGCGGAGGCCCCGTTCACCGCGGGCGTCTCCCTGGCCGAGATCCCGGCCTTCGTCGGCGTCAGCCGCACGGTCGTCCAGCAGATCCTCAAGCAACTCCTCAAGGAGACACTGGAGTTCGCGGCCAAGCAGGCCGCGCAGATGGCCGCGATCAATGTCCTGGCCCAGGGCATCGAGGTGATGCAGGGCCACCGCAAGAGCATCGACATGAAGGAGGTCGGGCAGAACGCCCTCGGCGGCGCCGTGGCCGGCGCCAGCGGCCACCTCATCGGCAAGGGGCTCAGCGGCGCCGGATCCAAGCTCGGGCTCAGCAGCGTCATGGAGACGACGGCCGGCCGCATGGCACACGGCGCCGCCACCGGCGTCGGCGCGGACGTCTCCACCCAGCTCATCACCACCGGCCACGTCGACGGCAACAGCCTGCTCGGCTCCGGCCTGAGCGGTGGCGCCGCGGTCGGCCTGCACACCGGCGCGGCGGCGGTGAAGAGCCACTTCAACGGTCCGCCCACGATCCCGACCACGCACGGCGGAGCGTCGGGAGCCGGGAGTGGCACATCGGCCGGCACGGCGACCCCGGGCGGGGCCGGCCACGGCGAGGGTTCCGGGACCCCGGTCTTCTCCAAGCCCGACTCGGCGTCATCGAGTTACCGCGGCCCGGCCGGCGAGGGCGCCGGCGACAGCGGCTCCCACGGCCTGCCCGGTGGCACCGGCTTCTCGGGCCCGACCGGCGGAGCCGGCAGCGGTGGCACCCACGAGAGCGGCAGCCACGAGAGCGGTACCGGTCTGACGGGTGCGGGCTCCTTCGCCTCCTCGGGCTCCGCCTCGGCCGGCACGCCGCACGGCGGGACCGCGGGAACGGACCACGCAGAGAGCGCGCCCGCACCCTCGTCGTCCTCCGCCACCCGCGGACTCGTCCCCTTCGGCTCCGACCGTCCGGCACCCACGGCTACCGACCACACCCCGGCTGCCGAGCACGTACCGGTCGCCGAGCACGCACCGGTCACCGACCATGCGCCCGCTGCCGAGCACGCACCGGCCGCGGCGACGCCGCTCCGTACCGACGGCGCGGAGTCGGTGCCGCGTTCGGCCGACCCGGCACCCACTGCCGAGCGCCCGGTACCCGCAACCGAGCGCCCGGCCGCGGCGCCGACCCACGAGTCGCCCGTTTCGGCCCACGAGGCTGCCGCACCCGTGCGCGAGACTCCCGTACAGGCTCACGAGAGCGCCGTGCCCGTGCACGAGAGCCCGGTCACGCCCCGCGAGGCGTCGGTCCCGGCGCACGAGGCTGCCGCACCCGTGCGCGAGACCCCGGTACAGGCTCACGAGAGCGCCGTGCCCGTGCACGAGGCTCCCGCTCCGAGCCACGAGACCCCTGCACCGGCCCACGCGAGTGCCGCACCGGCCCACGAGAGCGGGGCGCCCGTTCACCAGGACGGCGCGGACCGCTCGTCGCAGGTGCCCTCGCACGAGGGTGCGGCGTCGATCCCGCGGCCGTCCGCACCTGCTGACCGGATCGCGACCCCGGAGCGGGCCGACGGCGTGTCGGCACCTGCTGCGGTACACGCGGCACCCGCCGCCGGGCACACGGCGGGCAGTGCCCCGTCGGCGCACGTCGCGGCCGGTGGTGACCGCAGCTCCGCCCCGATCACGGAGCCGGACGCCGTCCCGACGGAGGGGACGAGCCGGCTCGACGGCGCCGGGCTGCCCGCGGGGCTCTCCGTGCCGACCACGCGCCCGAACTCCGCAGAACAGCACACCTCCCGGCCCGCCGACTCCACGCCGCCCCCGCCGCCGACCACCACGGACCCGGCAGCGCAGAACCAGGTCCCCGGGGCTGTCCCCGGGGCGGTGCCCGTGCAGGGCGTGGGCGGAGTGCCGCACGCCGCCCCGCAGTCCGCCCCGCGCCCCACGGCGGGGAACGGTCCCGGCACCCCCGCGCCGCACCCGGCGGGCGGCGGTCTCGGACCGGTCAGGCCCGGGAACGGCAACGGGAAGGGGAACGGCAACGGCCCGGCTTCGCACAGCGGCGGCCAGGGCCTCAACCGCCCGCTGCGCGCGCAGGACGCCGAGACGATCCACCGCACCGAACAGGACGCCCGGCGTGCCGAGCTCGACGCGTTGCGGCAGCGGAACGAGGGCGGTGTCGGCCGTGCCGCCGATCAGCTCGGTCGCCAGCAGCGCTTCGGCTCGGTCCGGCCGCCGGAGGCCGACCAGCTGATTCGCGACGTTCCGCACATGACTCCCGAGGAGCGGATCGGGACGCTGGGCGGGCTGAAGCCGGAGTACCGACGCTGGCTGGCCAAGGACCCGGCGTTCGTGGACGCGCTCCACAAGGAGCTGACGCCTGGCGAGTTCGCGCGGACCGCGGCGAACCTGATGGTCGACGTGGACCCGCGCGCGAGCCGGCCGGCCTCGGCCCGCGCGGAGGCCCGGGCGCAGGCCGCCCGGATGCTCCAGGACCCGGACGTGGCAGCCGCGCTGCTGAAGAGCGGCGCCGGCATGGTGGTGGTCCCCAAGGACGTCTCGATGACGGACGTCAGCGCCTTCCACGACATGAAGGGCACCACGGCCGGCGGTGCGTCCGGCGGCGGCCGCGGCTGGGACGACGTGCGCGGTTCCGGCGGCCGCCGGGCCGCCGTGACCGAGGAGAACCTGCTCGGCGAGGACACCTCGGTCGGCAACGCGCCGCACTACCACGACGGTTACTCCACGACCACGCACGAGTTCGCGCACACCATTCACCAGAACGGCCTGTCCCAGACCGACAAGAACACGATCACCGACAGCTACCAGAAGAAGGTCGCCGACCCCAACGCGACCTGGACCGACGGCCCGCGCCACGACACGCACGGCAACCCGGTCGACAACTACGGCTCCCGGGACGAGCTGGAGTACTTCGCCCAGGTGAGCAACGCCTATCTCGGGACCAACCACGGCACCGACCCGCACACCGGTCAGCCGCGCAACAACGGCCCCGAGTGGGTCCGGGCCAACGAGCCCGACCTCCTCCCGCTGCTGGAACGGCTCTACGGACCGGACCCGACGGCCGTCCACCACGATCCGGCGAACCCGGTGACGGCCACCCGTGCCGACAACGAGATGTACGACGGCTTCCGGGAGTTCATGGAGCACGTCGACCCGCAGACGCCCGCACCGCACACGCCCGCCGCCGGTGCGCCCGCCCCGGCGCATCCGGCCACGACCCCGCACCCGGGCTCCACCGCGCCGGGGCACGTGGCGCCCCCGCCGGCCGTGCACACGGAGCGCTCCGAGCCCGGCCACACGCCGCCGCCCCCGCCGCAGCACACTGACACCAGCACCAGCAGCGGCAACCATGCCGGCACGCACGCGAACACGCACACCGACACGCATCCCTCCGACGGGTCCTCGCACGCGCCGGCCCAGGAGCACGTCCCGGCGTCCGAGCACGTCCCGGCGTCCGAGCACGTCGCGCCGTCCGAGCACTCCACGGCCCCGGGCAACGAGAACCCGCACCGCATACCGGAGGGCATGACCGAGGACCAGACCGTGGAGTCGGAGTTCCGGCTCGGCACGGCCGCGCTGCTGGAGCAGACCGTTCTCGAACGGCTCTCGCAGAGCGGCCTCCACCTGCCCGAGGGCGCACTGGTGCTGGGCGGCGGCGGTGGTGTGGCCGCGGTCCAGCTGCACCGTCCGGTGCAGGACCTCGACATGCGGCTCACCTTCGACGGCGACGCGGCCGGGCGGTCCAACGAGGTGCTCCACTTCCTCGCGGACGAGGTGCTCACCGACGGGCACGTCGTGCCCGGCCGCCGCGACACCTCGACCACCGTCAACGGGCGCTTCGGCGGCCTGGACGTCAGCATCACGCTCGCACCGGTGCACCCGCAGGAGCACCAGATGCACGTGGTGGTGAACGGCGAGACGCACAACGGCGAGACCGTCCCGCTCAAGGTGGTCGCCAGCGAGGACCTGCTCGGTGACAAGATCGCCGCGCTCGCCATGCGCAAGCAGGACGCCAAGGTCGATGTGGCGATGCTGCGCGAGAAGCGCCTGCGCGATGCCACCGACGTACTCACCCTCTACTCCAAGCTCGAACCGGGGGCGCTCGACCGGCTCCGCACCGACCGCGACTCGCTCAGGCCGGCGATCGGCAAGCTGGCCGATGTCGTCGCCGAGGTCGCCAAGCACTCGGGCGACCGCCTGACGCCGGAGCAGCTGCGGACGCTCGGCGAGATCTCCACGGGTCTGGGCAGCGAGCCGACCGCGCGACCGGCCAAGGCGTCGAAGCCGAAGCCGACGGAGGCGGAGATCGCCGCCCTCAAGGCGCAGAAGGAGGCCAACAAGCGCGCCAAGGCCTCCCGGACGGCACCTCCGCAGGACCCGTCCACCACTACCGCATCGACCTCGGCCACCACCTCGACGTCGAACGGTCACACGGGCGACCGAACCGGGGCGCCGCCCCCGCCGCCGGCACCCACCACGGTGCGGCCCGACGGCGGGACCGGACCGGTGCCGCGCGGCCTCGACACCCGGTCGGGCTCCGAGGTGCCGCCGCCGCCCCCGCCGCCGGCCTTCCGGACCGGCCCGGTGGCCCGCGGCGGCCACACGCCGCCGCCCCCGCCCGCACCGGTCGTGACGAACGGGCACAGCGCCTCCGGCACCGGCCACACCGGCACGCCCGCAGCGCCCACCAACACGCCCACCGGCCATCCCCTCGGCGTGCCGCCGCAGCACCCGGCTCCCGATGCGGCGGTGCACGCCTCGCCGGACACCCAGATGCACGACGGCACCGGGCAGCCGTACACCGGCATCCCCACCGACCACACGCCGATGGACGTCGACACGCCGCCCACGTCCGCCCCGGCGGCCACCGCGCCCGCCCCGGCGGCCCAGCCCGCGCGCCGGACGCTGGCGGTCTCCGTGCTCACCGCGACCACCGGCAACCCGCACGGGCCGCTCCGCGGCGAGGAGGTGTTCCTGACCGACGTGACGCCCTCCAACGACCGGCCGATGACCAGGTTCGGTTCGGAGCAGCGCTCGCACACCGTGCCCTGGGCGCTCACCCGGCGGGCCGCGGGCGGGCTGGCCGGCCGGTCCGCCGAGTCGGTGTGGCGCGAACTCAAGTCCGACGTGGCGGAGTTCCGGGACTATCCGCCGGAGCCCAAGGGCGCGGCGCAGCGCGACTTCCCGATGGTCCAGCGGCGGTGGGACGACATCGTGCGCCGGCTCGACGCGCTGCCCGACGAGCCGCCGGCCAACCAGTCGCTGGCCGAGTGGCACCGCAACATCGGCGACCTCGTGTCGGGGTACATCGAGATCTCCCAGCTGACCTCGTTCGCGTCCTTCGCGGACGGCCGGGCGGTCGGCCACGGCGAGGCGGACATGCTCGACCGGATCGGCGAGTTCGAGCGGGGCAAGGGGCCGGAGCCGCGGACGGAGGAGGTCGTCGGCACCCTGCTGGACATCAAGGACAGCAGCTCGCTGGCCGACCGCGACGTGAAGGCCGCGAAGGAGCACCTGATCCGCAGTCTGTACCGGGCCTATCCGGACTACATGACCCACGACCGGCGCGAGGAGATCCGGTCGATGCTGGAGCTGGAGAACCCGGTCACGGTGGGCGAACGCGGATCGCCGCCGCGCGACCTGAAGGGGTTCACCCGGTACCCGCTCAAGTCGGAGCTGGTCTCCGACCTCTCGCTCGACCCGCACGACAGCTCGCGGATCGGCCGGATCATGCTCAGTGAGCAGTCCCGGCCGGACACCCAGTTCGGCGCCGGCCAGTACTCCCATGCGGCATCGTGGTCGCTGATGAGGGCCTCGCTGCTCTCCTTCGAGGGGAAGGGGCACCACGAGCTGGCGACCTGGCTCGGCGGGCGGTTCGACGACATGCACGCCCTCGAGCACCTCGATCCGGAGACGAGGGCCGCGGTCGACCACGCCCGCCAGGAGCTCCCCCTGCTGGACTCCTACCCGCCGCACGAGCGGGCGGCCCGGACGGGCGACCTTGTCCGGGTGTTCGTCAGCGCGCACCAGAAGCTGCCGCACACCACGTTCGTCGACAACCTCCAGCTCGGCCGGGCCACGGCCAGTGGGGAGTTGGACCTGGGACTGCTCGGCACCGACCGCCACCACCAGGTCGTGGCGAGCCACTTCGACGGGGCTGCGCCGTTCAACACCCGTGGGGAGACGCTGGAGCGCTCGTACCGGAGCTGGCAGACCATGGCGGAGACGCTCGGCCCGGTCGGTCCCGAGGCCGTCGGGGAGCTGGCGGGGCGGTCCTTCACCCCGAAGAACCTGGAACAGCTCGCCGCTGCCGGCCGGCTGAACCCGATGAGTCCGTCGACGGCCAAGCGGTACCTGGAGGGCGTCGGGGCGTGGGACCGGGCGATCACCGAGGTCTTCCCGGAGCACGGGCCGGACGCGGTGGCCACCGCCTGGGCGAACGTCCGGGAGGAGTTCACCCTCGACCGTTTCGGCAGCCCGTCCGACCGGCAGGAGCGGGAGCGGCTGGAGGGCTGGTTCGAGCAGGTCCGGCAGGCGGAGCGGCCGAGTGACGCGGAGCCCGCGCTGGCGGCACTGGCCAGGTTCTACGAGATCCGGGGGAACGAGCACCGGCGGACGAGGGACTCGCGCGCGCTGCGCGAGGCCCAGGACGCGGCCGGCCTGGTGCTGGGCCGGGTCACCCGCAAGCGGCAGGCCGAGGAGACCGCCGAACTCGCCGGGCGCGTGAAGCGGATGGCCATCGAGGAGACGCCGGACGAGGACATGTGACGGTCCGCAGCACAACGGCGGCGCCCCCCGGCGAAAAAACCCCGAGGCGCCGCCGGTGCGGGGCCGGGCCGGTGCCGGATCAGGCCGGTGCGGAGCGCGCGACCCGGAACCCGACGTCGTCGATCCGAAGCGTCGGGTGGCTACGGCGCCGTACCGAGGCCCGGCAGCTCCAGTGCTCGTCGAACCAGCCGCCGCCCCGCAGCACCCGGTAACTGCCGTAGACCTCGGCGTCGTAGACGTCCCAGCACCACTCCCACACGTTGCCGAGCATGTCGTGCAGGCCCCACGGGTTGGGCCGCCGGCCGCCCACCGGACGGCTCCGCTCCCCGGAGTTGCCGCGGTGCCAGGCGATCTCGTCGAGCGGTCCGTACCGCGGCCCACCCGTGCCGGCCCGACAGGCGTGCTCCCACTCCGCCTCGGTCGGCAGCCGGTACCCGTCGGAGGCCCGGTCCCACTCGACGTCCCCGGCACCGGCGTCGGCACCGGCACCCGCCCCCGCGGGCCGGATGCGGTAGGCGGGCACCAGCCCCTCGCGCAGGGAGAGGGCGTTGCAGAAGGCCACCGCCTCCCGCCACGACACCTCGGCCACGGGCCGGAGTTCGCCGTCGGCCCCGCTCGACCGGGCATCTGCCCCGCTCGGCCGGGCGTCGGCCCCGCTCGCACTGCCGTCGGCGCCACCCGGCCGGTCGCCGGTGACCGCGTTCCACTGCCGCCGGGTGACCGGGAAGGCGGCCAGCCGGAAGGGCGCCACCCCGACCGTCCAGGTTCGCTGCGTCCGGCGGTCCGACAGAGCCACCCGGCCCGGTGGGACGGTGATCATCTCGTTCCCCGTGATTACGTCCATCGGTGGACGATCATATGGGCTCACCGTACGAGCGAGCCTGACGGTACATCAGTTGTGAGGCTCCGCGACCCACGGTCGGCGATGGACCACCCGGACGGATCCGGCCGGGAGGTCCGGCGCGCCCGACACCGGTGTGCCGGCGAGGAGTTCGGTGGCGGAACCGGGCAGCGGGATCCGGGTGCCGATCGGGGTGTGGGCCGGGGCGGCCGCCGTCGAGCCGGACGCGCCCGTCCTGCCGCAGCGGCGCGAACTCCTCGACGGTGAGGCCGACGTCGCGCAGCGCGCCCGGGTGGGGGCCGGGGTGGACGGTGTCGTTGGCGTCGACGATGCCGGAGAAGTACGACACGGCCAGGGTGCCGCCCTGTTCGACGTAGTGGCGGAGGTTCCGGCCGGTGGCCTCGGCGGCCAGCCCGCCCGCCGCTGACCACCGTCCGCCGGCCCTGGGACCGGATCAGCAGCGAGATGGCCCGGCTGCTGCTCGCCCAGATCGCCGGGGAGGACCGGCCGACCGTGATCCTCCCGACCGAGCCGGTGGTCCGCGGATCGGCCCGACCCGGGGGAGCGGCGGCCGCCCCGCGGACCTCAGAGGGTGGGGACGAGGCCGCCGTCGATGACGAAATCACTGCCCGTCACATTGGCCGCCCGGTCGCTGGCGAGCAGCAGCACCAGCTCGGCGACCTCCTGCGGCAGGGTGAAGCGGCCGGTCGCGGACTGCGCGACGGCCGTCCGGGCGACGTCCTCCGGCTGCCCGCCGGCGGCCTTCGCGACCGTCGCGGCGACGCCGTCGTCACCGAGCCACAGCGGCGTCGACACCGGCCCGGGGCTGACCGTGTTGACGCGGACCCCGTGCGGGCCGACCTCCTTGGACAGCGCCTTGCAGAAGTTGGTCAGCGCCGCCTTCGCCGAGCAGTAGTCGATGATCGTGGGGTCGGGCAGGAAGGCGTTCACCGAGCTGACGGTGACGATCGAGGCGGCGCCGCGGTCCAGCAGGTACGGCAGGGCGGCCCGGGTGGTCCGCACCGCCGCCAGGAAGTTGATCGTCAGCCCCCAGATCCAGTCGTCGTCGGTGACCGACAGGAAGCCGTTCAGTCGGGGCGCCACCGCGCCCACGTTGTTGACCAGGATGTCCAGGCCGCCGAACCGGGCGACCGTCTCCTCGATCGCTGCGGCGGGCCCGTCCGCCGTGGTGAGGTCGGCCGACACCGGGTGGACCCGGTCCGCCAGGCCGGCCGGGGCGCCGGTGTGGCTGCGGGCGACCGCCGCCACGTGCACGCCCTCGGCGGCCAGTGCCTGGGTCACGGCGGGCCCGATGCCCTTGCTCGCGCCGGTGACCACGGCGACCTTGCCCGAAAGGTTGAGGTCCATCGACCACTCCTCAGATCGGCGG
>NZ_JBHWBW010000020.1:17702-35211 GCF_042735675.1 Kitasatospora sp. NPDC059571 | reverse complement strand
AGATACACCCCCCCCCCCGCCGCCCGTGCTTGGGGGCGCCTGGGGGGGCCGCCCCGGCCGCCCGCCCCCCCCCGGGGCCCCCGGGCCGGTCGGGTTGCGGGCTATCCGCGCCAGGGGCCGGTGTGGTCCCGGCGGGCGGCGCCGAGCAGGGCGGCCAGCAGCGGCAGGGCCACGGCGAGCAGGGTGATGGTCGGCCAGGGCGCGTTGGCGAGGTGGACCGCCGGTGCGCCCGGCTGTCCGGCGGCGCGCGAGCGCAGCAGGGCGAAGGCCGGGACGGCGCCGGCGGCGGTGCCGAGCAGGGCGCCGAGCAGGGCGATCAGGCCGGCCTGGAGTCCTGCCAGGGTGCGCCGGGTGCGTGGTCGAGCGCCGATCGCGGTGAGCACGGCCCGGTCGCGGCGGGCGTCGGCCGCGGCGAGGGCGGTGGCGACCACGGCCGCACCGAGGACCACCACGGCGGCGAAGGCGCTCAGTGCCACTCCGATGAGGCTGCTGGCCGGCCGGTAGCCGCGTTCCACCTCGAGGGTGGCGTGCGGGGCGAGCCGGGCGACGGTGGCGGCGGCCCGTCGTTCGGCCTTCTCGGGGGTTTGGGTGGCGGGCAGCCAGATTGATCCGGTGGGCTCCACCGACAGGCCGCCCAACCGCTGGACGGTCTGCGCGCCGACGACCAGCGGCGCGTAGCGGCGGTCGGCGGGCCGTTCGACGAGGACGCCGTCCACACTCTCCTGCCGTACCGCGCCGCCGGCGCCCTGCATCTGCAGCAGCACCCGACCGTCGTGCAGGTAGGCGGGGTCGGTGACGACGGCCTTGCCGGCGGCGAGTGCGGCCTCGGCGGCCGGGTCGTGCAGGGCGAGCAGGTTGTGCAGGACCGCTGCGTCGCCGACCAGCAACGGGGTGGTGACGGTCCGTCCGTAGCGTTGGCCGCCCTCGGCGTAGACGGTGGCCCGGCAGTCCGGGCAGAAGACGTACTCGGCCTGGTAGAGGTCGGCGCGTTCGCCGAGGTCCGGCAGGTCCTGGGCGAGCGCGGTGCGAAGCTGCGGCAGCGCGGCCCCATCGCCGTACGTCTCCAGTTGGACGGAGTCGACCGGTCGCCGGAGCTGGTAGGCCGCCCGATCCTGGGCCTCGGACCCGGTGGTGTACACACCGACGGCGACCGCACCGGCGACGGCGGCGAGGACTGCGGCGACGGCGGGGGCGGTGCGGGAACGGTGCCGGGCGGTGTCGCGCAGGGCGAGTCGGGCGCCGAGCGGAAGCCGGCCGGCGAGACGGCCGCACAGGGCCAGCAGCAGTGGGGTGAGCAACAGCAGCCCGAGTTCGGCGGTGACCGCGCCGCCCAGCACCGACAGGGTGCGCACGGACAGTCCGGCGACCACGGGCGGCCCGCCGACCTGTCCGGCGACGGCCCCGTACAGGGCGAGTCCGGTGCCCGCGGCCACGGTGGCCGCGCCGAGCAGCGGCACCCACCGCCCCGCCGGGCGGACGGAGTCGCGGCCGGTCAGGGCGGCGAGCACGTCGCGGCGGCCGGCCTGGACGGAGGGCAGCAGGGCCGCCAGGAGGGCGGTGGCGAAACCGGTGGCGGCGATCAGCAGCAGGTCTGTCGGGCGCAGGGCCAGGTGCCCGAAGCGGCTGCCGCCGGCCTGCTCGATCCAGGGGCGCAACAGCGCGACGGCCGCGCAGCCGAGGGTGGTGCCGAGCGCGGCCCCGGCCGCACCGACGACGACGCCGCCGGCCAGCACCACCGCGCGGACGTGCCCGGGCCGTCCGCCCGCTGCACCGAGCAGGGCGAGTTGGCGCCTGGCCTGCCGGGCGCCGATCGCGAACGCGGGTCCGGCCAGCAGCGCGACCTCCAGCAGCGCCAGGGCGGCCGTGGTGGCCGCGGCCATCACGGTGCGCTCGCGCTGGTCGGCGGTGCCGAACGCCTCCTGGCGCTCCATCGCTGCGGCGGGCGGGTGCAGAGCCACCTGCCGGGCGGCCACCGTGTAGCCGTGGCGGTTGAACTCCCGTACCCGGTCCCAGTCGAGGGTGGCTCCGGCGGGCAGGTGGACCAGCCAGGCGGCCTTGCGGGCGGCGGCCTCCTGCGCCCCGTTGCCCAGCGGTGCGAGCCCGGCGGCGGACTGGGCGGCGTCCAGCGCCCCGTACAGTGTGTCCGGCCGGGCGACGAGTTCGACCTTCCGCAGGTCGCCCGGGTCCTCCACGGTGCCGGTCAGGGTGAGCGGCGCGGACTCGAGACCCTGGAGGGTGACCGGGTCGCCGAGGTGCAGTCCGCTCTCGGCAAGGAACTCCCGGGTCGCGGCGGCCTCTCGCGGGGCGGCGGGCGCGCGGCCCGCCACCAGGTTCAGCCGGCCCTGCCAGAGCGGGCCGGTCAGGTCGGCCTCGAAGGTTCCGGCCGGCATCAGGCCCTCCGGGGTGTGCACCCCGGTCACCGGTCCGGTACGGGCCGGCACCAGGGTGCTGCCGGACGGCAGCAACGTGGCCAGCAGCGCTGTGGGTTCGCCGTCCGGCGCGGGCACCTGCCCTGCGCCGGCCGGTTGCGGCAGGGTGCGGACCCCGTCGTCGGGGAAGACCGCCTGCTCGACGGCCCGGCCGGGCGCGTACGCCCCGATCAGGGCGTCCGCCCGGCCCATCAGCCGGTCGGAGCGTTCGGCGGCGGTCAACTGCCCGCTGCGGTGGACCACATCGGCGCCGGCGACACCGAGCACCGGCAGCGCCACCATGGCCAGTACCAGGGCGCTGCGACCCTTGGCCCGCCACGCGTCCCGGCGGGCGATCCGCAGCGCGGCCCGCCACGATCCGGCGCTCATCGGAGGGCCTCGATCCGCGGCTGCACCGATTCGTCGGTGATCCGGCCGTCGCGCAGGAAGACCACCCGGTCCGCCCAGGCGGCGTGTGCCGGGTCGTGGGTGACCATCACCGCCGCCGCCCCGGCGTCGCAGCGTCCGCGCAGGACCTCCAGGACGGCGTCGCCGGTCGCGGAGTCCAGCGCGCCGGTCGGCTCGTCCGCCAGGACCAGTCGGCGTTCGCCGATCAGGGCGCGGGCGATCGCCACCCGCTGCTGCTGGCCGCCCGACATGGCGTCGGGGTAGCGGTCCGCCAGGTCGGCGATGCCGAGTTCGGTCAATGCCGCCAGCGCCTCCCGCCGGGCGGTGCGGGCCGAGGCCCCGTCCAACTCCCTTGGCAGTGCGGTGTTCTCGGCGGCGGTCAGGGCCGGGACGAGGTTGTAGTCCTGGAACACGTATCCCACCGAGCGGCGCCGCACGTCGGCGAGCCGGCGCCGGCTCAGCCCGTCCAGGGGCACCCCCTCGACCAGCACCCGCCCGGTGGTGGGCCGGTCCAGCCCGCCGGCCAGCGCCAGCAGCGTCGACTTCCCCGAGCCGGACGGCCCCATCACCGCGACGAACTCGCCCGCACGCACGGTGAGATCCACCTCGCGCAACGCGGACACCTCCCCCGCGCCACCGCCGTGCACCCGGCCGACCCTCTCCAGGCGCAGGACGGCCTGCGCATCCGATTCAGACACGGCTCCCCCTCGAAGCAGTGGAACTTTTTGCATACCGAGTATGTATAGCCGGTCGTCAACGGATACTCAAGCGAACGAGATAAGTAGTCTAGCGACTTATAGAGCCTGGACGGCGAGGCAGGTGCATGGGGCTCCACCAGGGAGGCGACGAGCGTTGGACAACATCGAGCACGAGCCGACACCGCCTCGGGAGCCTGTGCCGATCGAGCCGGCCGCAGGCAGCACGACCGGCGTCGTGGTGCTGGTTGGATCGGGCGGCCGCGTGGGCCGCCGGCCCGCCCGACTCCTCGCCGAGCAGGGCCTCACCGCGCTGGCCGTCCGCGGGTTCGGCAGCCCGGGGCAACCGCCGTGCATCCGCGAGATCCCACCGGTGAAGTTCCCCGGATCTTGGACAGCTCAATACTGGGACGGTTGGTCCTTCCCACTTCCGCCGCTTCCTCGAACAAGCTCCTCTCTCCTACGCCGTCGCAGTGCCGAAGTCCCAGCAGGTCCACGGCCCGTGCATGGACCACCTCTTCACCACTGCTCGGCGGTGACGACGTGGAGTCCGAGCAAGGAGGCGAGCGCAGCGGGCCGCAGGTCCTGGGCAAGCTGGACCAGCGCGGTCGTGCGGGAAGGTCGGACGGGAATGTGGTGGCTGGCCAGGCGTCGCCGAGGACGCTGCCGGACACGGGCTGCCCCGGGAGGTGGCCTGGGGAGAGCCAGGGGCGCGGCGAGTTCGCCGCCCAGCCGGACGACGGCGGGGCCGCGGCCAGCTCGGCCAGGAAGCGGCGACAGGCTCGGGCAGGCGGACGTCGTCCGACCTGGGCGGCAGCCGGCGCGCGCGGAATGGTCGGGGCCCCGCCGCGCTCGGGGGTCCGCAAGCGGGGCCGCGTTTCTCCAGCCTGCACGTCTGCACGCCCGGAGACACGGGCGGGTAGGCCGGTGGGGGCGGCAGCCCGTCCGAATTCACCCGACCGTCCCCGGCCCGTCAGGAGCGGGGCGGGGCCGCGGAGTCAGAGTCGGCGCATGACCGCGACGACCTTGCCGAGGATGGTGGCGTTGTCGCCCGGGATCGGGTCGTACGCCGGGTTGTGCGGCATCAGCCAGATCTTGCCGCCCTCGCGCTTGAGGCGCTCGACGGTGGCCTCGCCGTCGATCATCGCGGCCACGATGTCGCCGTTCTCGGCGACCGGCCGGCGGCGGACGGTCTACTTCATCCCGCGCCACCGGATCGAGGGCCGCGACGCCCGTAGCGTGGCCGACGACCTCACCGCCGCCTTCGAGGAGTTCTGCCGTAGGTGCAGGACACCCCGTCGCACGGTCCGCCCGGCGCCCCGGCACCTGCCTGGGCGCCGGACAGGACGGCCGCGGCCGGACGGCCGGGGTGCGGTCAGCGGGCCGATCGGGAGTCCGGCGCCGTTCGGGTGGGCGCCTGCCCACGGGCCGTCCGTTCGGCCGCCGCGCCGCGAGGATGCCCCAGGCGGCGGCGTTGAGGGCAAGGACGCCCACGGCCGGGTTGACGTACCCGGGTACGGCCACGGCGTAGCCGCCGCCGGGACCGGTTCCGCCCGACGAGGGCCGCCGGGCCGGCGGCTACCGCGTGGGCAGGCCCGGCAGCTGCGCCCGCGCCTGGTCGATCACGGACAGCTGCGCACCGAGCATGACCTGCGGCGAGCCGCTGCCGCCGACTGCGCAGAAGCGCCCGTCCTTGACCGGGACGGCCAGGAAGAGCTTGCCCTCGTTGCGGGAGAGGACGAGCCGGGACCCGCTGGTGCAGTCCGCATCGGAGCCGGTCGGCGAGGCCGACACCCAGCTGACGGCGTGGTAGAGCGACTCCCCCGGATTGATCACCATCGACTCCGCCCTGGTGGTGATGAACCGCAAGGAGCCCAGCACACCGGTGGTGAGCTTGGTGTACGAGCCGCCCGCGCCGTCTGTCCGCAGATCGGCGGGCCCGTACAGCTTGCAGGAGTACGGCAGGGTGTTGGTCACCTGGATGAGCCCGGAGTGCCGGGAACCGCTCTCGTGCAGCTCGATCAGCTTGGCGGTCACATCGGCTCCCGGCCCCGAGCCGCCGCACACCGGATCCTTCGGGACGTTCGTCAGGGTCGGCTTGCCGCCGGCCACCGGCGCACCGGCCCGGGTCGCGGAGGCGGGCGCCGCAGCGGCAGAGCCCGCCGGGGCCGCCGCCGGACTCGTGTCGGACCCACAGGCGGTCATCGCGAACGCTCCGACGGCCAGCAGGCCGACCACGGTCATGTGACGGATCTTCAAAGGAACTCTCCCGAACGACGAACGGCCGCCCGCGGTGGGCCGGCCCACTCACAGCACGCGGCCGAGCACCGTTCGGTTCCGCCCGACCAGCGATTCCGGCGGGCCGGTGTCAGTCGTCGACGGCCTGGTAGACGGTGGTCCAGAAGTCGTGGATGAGGCGGGCCGCATCGGGGACCGACATGCCGACCTGGGTGAGCAGGATCCCGGTCACCCCGTGGTGCGGGGCGGCGTAGGTCGAGGTGCCGCTTCCGCCGTCCCAGCCGAACTGGCCGACGGGCGCGTGGTCGCCGCGGTAGGTGCGCACCGCCATGCCGAGTCCCCATCCTCCGTGCTGGCCCTGGCCGTACGAGACGTGGACGTTGTCGCGGGCCATGGCGGTGCGGGCGGCGTTCTGCTCGGGGGTGAGGCGGTTGGTGGTCATCAGTTCGACGGCGGGCCGGGACAGGATCCGCTCGCCCCCGTGGCGGCCGCCGTTCAGCAGCATCCGGAAGTAGGCGTGGTAGTCGTCCGCGATGGACACCGGTCCGCCACCGCCGCCGGGGAATGCCGGGGCTTGCTCCACCGCCCGTCCGCCGACTCGTCCCACACGTGGAACTCCCCGGTCTGCGGGTCGGGGGCGTAGAGGGTCGGCAGCCGGTCGGCCTTGTCGGCGGATATGTGGAAGCCGGTGTCCGCCAGGCCCAGCGGGTCGAGGACGCGTTCGCCCAGGAAGGACTCGAAGGACCGGCCGGTGACCCTGGCGACGAGGACGCCGAGGAGGTCGCCGGCGATGTGGTACTGCCGGCGCTCGCCGGGCTGGTGCATCAGCGGGAGCTCGCCGAGGCGGCGCATCCACTCGTCCGGCTCGGGCATGGGGGTCGGCAGGTCGGGCGTGAGCCCCCGCTCGAAGACCGCACCCATGATCGGGGTGTCCAGCACGGTCATATCCATGCCGAGCCCGAACGTCGAGGTCAGCACGTCCCGCACGGTGATCGGCCGCCTGGCGGGCACGGTGTCGTCCAGCGGGCCGTCGATCCGCTTCAGCACCCGGCGGTCCGCGAGCTCGGGCAGCCAGGGCTCTACCAGGTCGTCCAGGCGCAGCCGGCACTCGTCCAGCAGGACCGTCGCCGCGGCCATGGTGATCGGCTTGGACGTGGAGGCCATCCGGAACAGCGTGTCCCGGCGCATCGGCGCGCCACCGCCGTGCTGCATCGTCCCGAGTGCCTCGACGTGCGTCTCGTCCCCACGGCCGACCAGGGCGACGAGTCCGGGGATCCCCCCGACCCAACGTGCCGTTCCAGCACGTCACGGATCCTGCGCAGCCCTGCCGCGGAGAAGCCGCCGTTGCGCCGTCCCATCATGGATCTCCTTGCCTTCGACGTTGCGTCCGAGCGACGCGTCCCCGGGACCCGCGGTCGTGCGGTGCGCACCGGGCAGGCCACGGCCGCCGGTGCCGCGACCCCCCCGGGGCGCCGACTCCCCGCCTGACGGGGCGTCATGGGGCGAACAACGGCGAGCCCGGCAAGGCTGCGTTGCCCGGGCGGTCATCGATGCGCGTTGTGTCACCGCACCGTTGACCGCTAGGTTCATGATCAGGAGGGGGCATGGAACTGCGGGACATCGAGATCTTCCTGGCGCTGGCCGAGGAACTGCACTTCGGACGCACCGCGGAGCGGCTGCACATCACGCCGCCCTGGGTCAGCCACGCCATCAAGAAGCAGGAACGGCGCATCGGCGCACCGCTGTTCGAACGCACCTCCCGGACGGTCCGCCTCACCGCGCTCGGCTCGCAACTGCGCAACGACCTGCTGCCCGCGCGGCTGCAGATCCAGCAGGCGCTCGACCGGGCCGTCGCCGAGGCACGCGGCATCACCGGTCCGCTGCGGATCGGCTACTCCACCCCGTGGTGCGCCGACCTGGTCCTCCGCGCGGCCGAGATCTTCCGCGGCCGGCACGGCGGGTGCACCGTGCAGCACCACGAGGTCCAGTTCGACGACCTGCTCGGCCTGCTGCGGCGCGGCGAGCCGGACGTGCAGGTGCGCGAGTTCTCTCAGGTGGCGGGGTGACGTCCGCAGAACGCCTGACCTCCCGGGCGCGGCACGGTGGACACCGCGAGATGCTCCCCGAACTGCTCGCGCTGGCGACCGATCCCGCTGCCCGGCCCGACCCGGCGTGGGAGGCCGGAGCGGCGGCCATCCAGATCCTCTGCTGGGAGGACCGCTTCGCGGAGGCAGGCGAGCTGGCCGAGCTGCTGATCGAACGCCAGGGACCCGGGGGCGGGCACCTGTGCGACCAGGACATGCCGTTCGCCGAGGGGTTCCTGGTCGCCCAGCTGTACGCGGGCGTGCCCGCACAACCCCGGCTGCGGGCCGCCGCCGACCACGTTCCGGAGGGCCGGATCCTGCGGGAGGAGCTGCTCTGGCTGGCCGAACAGCTCGACCTCCGGCCGGTGGAGCACTTCCTGCCGTGCCACTACGACTGGGGAGGGCCGATCGTGCCCCGGGAGGACGTGATCGGCGAGTGGCTGCTGGACCGCGACTTCGCGGCCCTGGAGCCCCGCGAGAAACGAGTCGCCTGGGAGGCGATCGCCAAGACCAACGACTTCGCCCGCGGCCGCGGCCTGGTCGAGTCCGGTGAGCTCCCGGAGCAGTACTACCTCCGCCTGTGGCTCGCCGGCTGGTACGCCGTCGAGGGCGACACCGCGGGCGGCGAGCGGATGCTGCTGGCCGCGCACGAGCGGTGGTGGCCCTACAAGCGGTGGGACGTGATCCCGACCTGCGAGGTCGTGCAGCCGACCCTGCGGCGGGTCGTCACCGACCGGGTGCGACAGCACTTCCTCACCCGGCCGATCGGTCCCGAGGCCGCCGGCCGGCCCGCGTAGCCGAAGCCCTGCCCAACCCCCGGCGCTGTACAGGGGATTCGACCCGGACGGTCCCGGACGACCGCCGCCGCGGACCGCACCCGCACCGCCAACGGTGCGCCTCTCAACCGCACGTTGGGCAGGCACGGCGATCCCGGGCAGGCGGGATGCCCCGACAGCATCTATGTTGAGGATGAAATACCACAATTGTCCAAAACGTGTTCGGAGTCGTCGTCATGAACAAGGGACAACTCGTCGAGGCAGTCGCCGGGCAGCTCGGCAGCCGCACCGCCGCCGAGGACGCCGTGGACGCGGTCCTCGACGCCATGGTCCGCGCGGTCGTGGCCGGGGAGCGGGTGCAGGTCACGGGGTTCGGCACACTGGAGAAGGTGGAGCGCGCCGGCCGCTACGCCCGCAACCCGCAGACCGGCGAGCGCGTGCGGGTCAAGAGGACGAACGTGCCGCGCTTCCGCCCGGGCCAGGGCTTCAAGGACCTGGTGTCCGGCGCGAAGAAACTGCCGAAGGCCGGCCCCGCCACCGCCAAGGCCCCCAAGGGCTCCCTCACCGCAGGGAAGACGGCCGTCGTCGCACCCGCGCGCAAGCGGGCCCCGGCCAAGCGCACCACCACCGCCGCTGCCCCCGGCGCGCCGGTCGCCGCGAAGAGGACCACGGCCAAGAAGGCCACCGCCACGAAGGCCGCGGCGAGGACGGCCGTGACCGCCACGGTCAAGAAGACGGCGGCACCAGCCAAGAAGGCCACCACACGGAAGACCGCCGCGGCGGCGAAGAAGTCGACGGCACCCGTGAAGAAGACGACGGCCGCGAAGAAGACAACCGCGAAGAAGACGACCGCACCAGCGAAGAAGACCACCACCGCGAAGAGGACCGCGCCGGGCGCCAAGAAGGCGGCACCTGCCAAGCGGACCACCCGCCGTGCCACTGCCTGAGCTGCGGGTCGGGCGTGTTCTTACGGCTTCTTCGCGTGTCGGCCGTGCGTCCGGCCCTTTCTCCCCGGCCTGTCGTCGGTGTCCCCGTCCGCACCGGAGGAGCGCCCGGGTGCGGCAGCGGACGCCAGGGTGACCGCCCGCGCGTCGGTGCCCACTGCCGGGGTCGGCGGCCGGGGAGGCGTGCTCGGCGGTCCGCCCGCGCGTCGATCACCGGATGCGCGGCAGGCACCGCACCGGGTCGCGGTGCGGACCGCGGCGCGTCGCCGAAGGCACCACTGCCGCCCAGCACGGCAAGGGCGAGGAAGGACGCCACCGCCAGGAGCGGCCGTGAACGCGCCGACCACCTCGGTGGCCTCCGGTCGGACCGGGCTGCGGCCACCACCGGTTCGGGAGTGACGAGCAGCCGGGCGCAGTCCGCCGCGTCCGGGCGGCGGGCCGGATCCATGGCGGTCATCCGGCGCAGGGTCGCCGCCAGACCCGCAGGCAGCGAGGACGGGATGGCGGGCGGGCGGTGGAGCCGGGCCGCGGCGGCCTCGATCGGGGCGCCGGTGTACTCCCGAATGCCGGTCAGGCACTCGATCAAGAGCAGACCCAGGGTGTAGACGTCGGCCGGTGCCAGGGCGCCTTGGCCGCGGATCTGCTCCGGGGCGAGGTAGGCCGGGGTACCGACGACCAGGCCGGTGCCAGTGAGCGTTTCGTCGTCGGGCACCCGGCACCGGTCGAGCAGCCGGGCGGCGCCGAAGTCCGCCAGCCGCGCCCGGCCGTCGGCGTCGACCAGCACGTTGGACGGTTTGACGTCCCGGTGGACGACACCGTGGGTGTGGATGAAGGCCAGGGCCTGCGCCAGGTCGTGACCCAGCCGGCGGACGTCGGGCGTCGGCAACGGCGCGACCTGCAGCATCGCCGCCAACGTAGGGCCCTCCACCAGCTCCAGAGCGAGGTAGGGACGTCCGGCGACGATCCCGTAGTCGTAGACCTCGATCAGGCCCGGGTGGCGCAGCCGGGCCAGCAGCCGCGCCTCCGTCCCGAAGCGCCGCGCGGTGTCCGCACTCGCCCCGGGACGGAAGACCTTGAGCGCCACCGGCCGGTTCAGCCGCTCGTCCACGGCCCGCAGCACATCGGCGCCGCCACCGCGGCCGAGCACGGAACGCACCCGGTACCGCCGGGCGAAGAGTGCTGCCGCGGTGCTGCTCTCGGCGGTGACGGTCATACCAGCCTCCCGATGCCGGAGATCGTGCCGGACGCACGCGCCGCTGGGACGCGCCGCCCACCGCCTACCCGGCGATCAGCGAGGAACACCCGGGGCCGCGGCCCTGGAGAACGCCGAGTGTGAACCCCTCGACCTGGCAATGCCCGCACTCTCCGTCACCGCCACCACCACCCCTGCGCCGGCGCCCCTGACCTGCGGCTCGCCCGGAACGCGTCGGCAGGGCCGCTGCGCCCATGAGATCACGTCAGTACCAGAGGGTGAGGCCGACCGCGCCCACTCCCCTGCGTGCTGCGTGAGCCCGCGTCACTCACGGCCGGGCAGCATGCGGAAAGCCCGCCGTGCGGGCGGTCGACTCAGCGGATCGCGTCCGCGACGTCGAGTCGTTCCATGCTGTCCAGGCATCGGTCGATCGCGGTGACCAGGTCCGCGGTGGTGGCGGGGAACTCCTCCGGTCCTGTGGACAGCAGTTCCGCCACGTTCCCCCCGTCGTCCTCGACCGAGACGCCGGCCAGCATGTCGGTGCCGGCGTGGCTGAATCCGATGGACAGCTCGAGGATCACCGTCAGATTGCCCGCCAGGCCTATCGCCTGGCCGTCGGTGTAGGTGGCCTCGTCCGGCCGGTCCGAGTACTGCCAGACCGGCCCCAGCGACTCGCATCCGCATGTCGGGCCGGCCAGTGCGCCCTCTTCCCAGGCTCGGGCCAGCCCCTTCAGTCGGAAATGGGCATCCCGCAAGGCCACTGCCAGTGCGACGGCACCGTGCCCCGCGTCTGCCGTCATCTTCGCTCTCCGTCTTCGCCGCTGCTGATCAAGTATGCGACAGCCTGCCACCTTTCCGGCGGCCTCCCCGCGTCCCAGGGGGCGCTCAGGGCGGGCCTCGGATTGACGCCGCCGCTGCCCGCCGTCAAGATCGACGGCGATCCCCGTGCTTGGAGGCACCCGATGACCGGCCCCGCAGAACAGCCCGCCGGGTTCTCCGCCGTCCCGCGAGGCGACCGCTGCGGAGCACCGGGCCGCGGAGCGGTCACCGTTCGTGGGGGCGCTCAGGTCAGCGAGGTCGGCCTCAACCGGGTGCGGCCCCCGCTCGCCACCGCCCTCGACGAGGCCCTCGACGTCGCCGGCGAGCGGCTCGGCGACCACGGCGTCACCGTCACGCGCGGCGCCCTGCCCACCGTGTCCACCGACCCCGACCGGCTGCAGGACGTCCTGGTCAACCTGCTGGTGAACGCTGCCGAGTACGCGCGCGAGGACGGGCCGCGCGCGGTGTTCATCGGCGTGGAGTGCCGGGACGGCGCCGACGGGGCCCCGCAGGAGGTGGTCGTGGTCCGCGACAACGGGATCGGCGTCCCCGCGGAGCTGAGCGACGAGGTGTTCGGCCACTTCCGGCGCCTGCACCGCCAGTACGAAAAGGGCGGCGGCTCCGGCGCCGGCCTGGCCATCGTGCGGCGCACGGTCGAGCGGCACGGCGGCAGGATCTGGCTGCAGACGCCGCCGGAGGGCGGCACCGAGGTCTGCTTCACCCTGCCCGAGCACTGCCCGCGACCGCCCCGGGCGGCGCGGCACACGGCCGTCGGGGATGCGCAGCCGACAGCAGTACGCCCACGACACCCGGAGGCCTCCGCGTGACCGTCCCTCTCGACGCACGGCACTTCACCGATCTCGCCGGCGTACGCGACACCCTGATCGAGGTGTACGCGGACGTCCGGGCCCCGCTCCTGCACCTGCCGAACTACGCCGTGCACGCGTTCGCCGAGCGGCTCGACCGGCAGGGGGCGGAGCCCGGGTTCGAGGCCGTCATCGGCTTCGTCGAGGGCGAGGCCGTCGGCTACGCCTTCGGCAACTCCGTCGGGCCCGGCAACCTCTGGTGGACCCGGATGGCCGGGCCGCTGCCGGACCACATCACCCGCGTCCCCACCCTCGCGCTCAGGGAGATCGGCGTCCGCGAGCCCTGGCGCGGGACCGGCCTCGCCCGCCGGATCCACGATGCGCTCCTCCGCCACCGGACCGAGCCCCAGGTCAGTCTGATGGTCAACCCCGCCGCGGGCGACGGCAAGGTCCTCGCCCGGTACGAGTCATGGGGCTACCGGGCGATCAACGAGGTGCAGCCGCACCCCGACTCGCCGCCGCTCGTGGCCATGCTCCGCAACTGCGTGCGGTGAGGACGCGCCGGCAAGGCGAGAGGGCCCCGGCGGAGGTCCCTTCGCTGTCCCGGCTCGGCCCGGATCCATGGATCCGTCAGGTGCCGGACGTTGAGGTCCTCGGTGCGGAGGCGTTCCGGCTGGCGAGGAGGTCGAGGCCTTCGGCATCGCGGCTGCCGGCGGACGGCGCACAGGACGAGGTAGAGACCGTCGTCGGCGGTGAGCCGGGTGGTCTCGTAGGTGAAGGTGAGGTCGCCGACCAAGGGGTGGTGGATGCGTTTCGCACCGGCGCGGTGGTGGCGGACGTCGTGGCGGGCCCACCGCTGGCCGAAGGCGTTGCCGCCGCGGGTGGAGAGTTCGCCGATCAGGTCGGAGAGCGCCTTGTCGTGGGGGTCTCGGCCGACCTCGGCGCGCAGGGTGGCGACGTTCTGGTCGGCGACGGCGTCCCAGTCCGGCACGACCCTGTTCTTCGACCACCACGACCCCGAGATGGTCGCCTGGCTCAGCAGGCGCCGCATCGAGGGCTGAGCCCCGTCGGGGTTCGGGCCCGCGGTGGGCTCGGGAGGACGGCGCCCGGCCGAACCCCGAGCCGACCGCGGCCCGCGCATTCTCCGCTCGCCCATGCCACGAAGGTGAAGGCGACGGGAAGGGCGGACCGGCGTTGGCGGCACGCGGTGACCGTCCGGCCCCCTACTGCAGCAGCGCCGCGTGCGGGTGCTCCGGCGACGCGGGGCAGGTGTAGATCTGCTGGTGGTAGCCGCCGGCCAGGCTGATCATGGTGGGGGTCGCCGGGGCGGGGTACCCGGTCGACGATGCGGCGGCGGCCCGGTCCTGGTACGGGATCCAGCTCGGGCCGTTCGGCTGCCACTCGTAGGAGGCGATGGTCAGCATCGGCCGCATCCGGCTGCCGCACGCGGAGCAGCGCAGCGGAAAGGGGTCGGTGGCGCTCCAGGGGGCATGGCCGCCGACCTTCCAGCCCGGGGACACGGACAACTCCCGGTCGTAGTAGGTGTCCTCCGCGCCGGGCTCCCGGCGGGTGCTCCAGGCCCGGAGCCGGGCGCGCAGGTCCGGGTCCAGCTCCGCGGCCACGGGGTACTCGGTGACCCGTTCCGGGGTGACCAGGCACGGCTCGGGCACGTAGTCGTCGTACTGGACCGCTGTGGGCTCCGGGGGTGCGGTGAGGATCTCGGTGACATCCGAGGCGGACCGCCAGACCAGTTCGGTTCTGGGCAGGCCCGTCGGCCGGTGGTCGAAGGGGCACCACAGCACCTGGAGGAGGTCCGACCCTCCGGTCGGCCGGAGGGCCGGGACGTCGCGGACGTACAGCTGGGCGAGGGCCAGCAGCGGGATCGGCCCGGCGGGGGGACGGCCGGTCCCGTCCCCCGCCGTCCCTGCCCCGTACATCGAGGCGCGCATCCGTGGGATGTGCGGCGGGCCGCCCGCAGGCCGGTTCCGGGCCGCGGCCCGCATCTCCCGCTGCAGCCGCACCTCGCTCGGGGAGCTCAGCGGCAGCAGGGGCGACGTCCGGTGCGGGCCGTCGCAGTGCGGCCAGGGCTCGGTGGCCGGCCAGAGCAGTGGTCCGCCGACGGAGCTGTCCTGTCGGGACGGCGACCCGGGACGCGGGTGGAGCCGGGTCGCCGTGCGGGCCAGTGGCGCCAGTCGGGGGAAGACCGCTGCGATGTCGGCGGGCCGTGGCGGGGTGGTGCGGGCCGTGCCGCCCTCCTCGAAGCCCCGGTGGTCAGTTGCCAAGGTTGGCTCCGCCTCCGTCCGGAACGTTCTCGACGGTGTCCGGGAAGAAGAGCGGCCAGGACGCGCCGTTGGGCAGCTCAATCATGGCCGTCATCGTGACGGCCCGCGGAATGGTGCTGGTGGCGTCCTTGTAGAGGGGTGTCACCACGTAGTACACCGCCGCTCCGGCGGGCAGTCCCCCGTAGGCTCCGACCCCCTGGGCCGCCTTCGCCACCAGCGTCTCGTAGGGCCGCATGCCGAAGCTGGTGATGTTCGCCCCGAGCTGCCAGCACGGGAAGAGGTTCGTCCCGTACGCCCTGTCGCCCTTCCCGCCGACCTGACGGGCAATCAGATGGCAGCGGGCGAGGGAGTTCTGCGGGGCCTTCCCCTTCGCGTCGAGCCAGCCGGTGATGTCGCCGCCGGCCTCCGTTCCGTCCGTTCCCAACGGGGCCGTCAGGCAGGCCCGGGCTTCGCCGGCCCGGGTGCCGGGCGGGCCCAGCACCGGGGTCTCCTTGTTGATGTGGTCCACCTTCTCCCCCGTGTACAGGATCCAGCCGCCGCCGCTGCGCTCCCCCTCGGGATGGGCCACGCAGTCGGCCTTGCCACCCGACGACGGGGACGGCGAGTTGCCGGCGGACGGCGCGGGGGCCGCGGCGACCGGGACGGGCGTGACGTTGGCGATGACGTACTTCTTGCCGCGGATCGTGACCGTGGTGGTCTTCCCCTGCCCGGTGGAGGCAGCGAGGGCCGCTCGCGCCGGGCTGGTGGCCCCGGGAGTCTGAACCTGGAGGGCCGTGTACGTCCCGTTCCCGTTGCGGACCAGCCCGTCGTAGCTGACGGCCGGGCTGGTGAGCTGTGCCGCCAGGGAGTTGGGGAGTGCCCGGACGGCGCCGGGCGAGAGGAAGGCCGTGCCCGGCCGCATGTCGACCGTGGCGCCGGTGCTCCTCGCGTACGCCTGGAGTGCGGCCTGCTGCGGCAGCCTCGACGCGCTGTCACCGCCCTCGGCGGGGTCCACTTCCTGCCCCGCCGACCGGTCGGACTGCTGGGCCGGGCCGGCCGCGTCGCCGCCCTCGTCCATCGCCGCCGCCGCGTCCGGTGGATCGTCGGTGAGGCCCTGCATGGCGGCGGCCATCTGCTGGAGCAGTTCCTGGCCCCGGGACTGCAGTTGCTGCTCGTCGCGCTGCAGCGTGCTCACCTGCCGGTTGTGCGCGGTCATGGCGGAGGAGAGCCGTTGCTTCTCGCCGTCGAGCCGGGCCTGCTCCGCGTCGAGTTGGGACTTCTCACCCTGGATGGTGCTCTTCTCCGCGTCGAGCTCGGACTTCTCCGCGTTGAGCTCGTCCGCCTCCTCGCCGTAGGCGGCGGCCGCCTCGGCCTCGTCGGGCAGCCGGAAGGTGCTCTGCTTGCCGTTGTGGGCCGAGATCTTGGCCTCCAGGGCCTTTGAGCGGGCGTTGAAGTCGTCGATCTCCTTGCCGACGGCGGCGTCCTTGCCGTTGTACGCGTCGGCGTCCTTGTTGAAGGCCGCGGACTCCTTGGTGAGCTGCTCCGCCTCCGCGACCAGGTCCTTGGCCTGCCGTGCTATCTCCGCCTCCTGCCGGTTGTAGTCCTCGACGTCCTTGACGAGCGCCGCCGAGGCGGCCGCGATGTCCGCGGGGGCGGACAGCGCGGTGACGGCGCCGGGCTGCGTCGCGACGGCCGCGGTCCCGCTGTCCGCGTTCGCCCGCGCTGCCGGGTGCGTGATCGGCGCCAGGACCGCCGCCAGCAGCACGCCCGCGAGCCGCAGTGCGCCCCGCCGCAGCCGGGCGGGCCGCTCCGGTGCTCGCCCGGTCATGCCGTCACCTTCCCGGTGAGCGCGTCGGCGAGCTTCGAGGCGGTCGGCTGACCGTTGCCCGCCGCGCAGACGGCGACCTCGACCAGCGCCGCGCCCTTCAGCCGCGCCTGGTGGTGACAGGCCCATCCCGTACCGGCGTTCTGGGTCGCGGTCCACACCACGGCCGCCGGGGTGGGCGGGTACGCCGTGTAGGCCCACGTCGTGGTGCGGCCGGCCTGGTCGGTGCGGGTCGAGGACGGGCACCCGGCGAGACCGGTGGCGAGGGCCCGGAGGGCCGCGCCGGCCTTCGCGTTGTCCGGGAAGACGCCGATGACCTGGTTGACGGTGTAGGCGCCGCTGTTCCCGGCGTCCTGGTAGGTCGCCGACAGGAACGCGGTCCATTCACGGCCGTAGACCGACCGGGTCGCCGGGCCCGCTGCCACGGCGCAGTTCGCCGGGGAGACCGTCACCGGGGCGTGCGGCTCGTCCGACCAGGGGCCCTGGACCAGCGTCACCCCGGCCAGTCGGCTGACGCCGTCGGGGGTGAGGAGCTCGGCCTGGACCGTCCCCGCGACGAGGCGGGCCGGAAGAGGGGCCGGCCGGCCCGGCCAGGCCCACCATCCGACGCCGGCCAGCACGAGGCAGGGCAGCACCGCGGCCAACAGCAGTCGCCAGTGACGCAGTACCCGGACGCGTCCGCGCACCCGCGGGCCCGGTGGACGCGAGGGCTGCGGGGCCGGTGCCGGGTGCCGGGTCCCGGTCGGCGCGGGCGCGGCGGACGGGACGGGGGCGGGTGGCGTCGGGCTGCCGGGCGACCCGTTGCGCGCGGGCGGGGCCGCGGAGCCGGGCCGGCCGAACTGCGGCGGCACCGCCCTCGGGGTCTGCTGCCAGGTCGGGGGCGCCGGCGCCGCCGGGTCCTGGTTCCAGTAGTGCTCTGTCATGCCGTGCTCCCTTGTCGTGGGTGCGGCCGGGGGCGCGGGGGGGGCCCGCGCCCCCCGGGGCTGTGCCCCCGGCGGGGTGTGGGTGGGGGCGCTGGGGGGGGGGGGGTGAGGGATTGGGCGCGGGGTGGAG